>JAFYOD010000150.1 GCA_017556515.1 Lachnospiraceae bacterium | reverse complement strand
GATACCTGTACCTGAGAAATACCCAGGCTGTTGGCAATCATGGTCTGGGTCTGATTCTCAAAATATCTTGCAAAAATAATCTGCTGTTCCTGTGGCTTTAGTCCTTTCAAGACTTCCGTCAAAACCATTCGATTCAATAAATGTTCATTTTCCAAGTCACTGCCTGATAGTTTATCGATCAAACATCCTCCTGATTCATCTTCGAAATTTAAGGGACGATAAATGGATTCTACCTCTGCACCGGCTTCGAACGATGCAGCCACTTCTTCTCGACTGTATCCCACTTCCTTTGCAATTTCTTCAATCGTTGGTTCTCGCCCCAATTTATACTCCAGACGTTCTCTGGCAAGACCTGCCTTTATTGCCAATTCTTTCAACGGCCGGCTGACCTTGATCATCCCGTCATCTCTCAAAAAGCGCCGGATCTCTCCCATGATCATCGGAACTGCATATGTGGAAAACTTCACATCCATTTCCAGATTGAATTTATCGATCGCTTTGATCAGACCGATGCTTCCGATCTGAAACAGATCCTCCATATCATATCCACGATTCGAAAATCTTCGGACGATACTCCAGATCAGTCCCATATTCTCTGTAACCAGAAAGTCTCTGGCTTCTTTATCACCCTGGTGTGCACGTTTGATGTACTCCATGGTATCGATCATCTGCGTTCCCTGCCGATTTTCTTTCTCATTGTCACAGAGGTTCCTTTTCCAGGTGCAGATATCACTTCCACGCGGTCCATAAAAGCTTCCATAAAAGAAAATCCCATTCCGGTCCGCTCCTCCGGAAGTGTACTGAACATTGGTTCCATAGCTCTTTCGATGTCAGAAATTCCGACTCCGTCATCACTTATAGTTACAGATAATACGTTTTCCTGAACAGCTGCTTCTATCTGGATTTTTCCTTCTCTGTTCTGATATCCGTGAATCACAGCATTGGTAACAGCCTCCGAGACTGCTGTTTTTATATCATCGATTTCTTCCAATGTCGGATTCATGCGTGTGGCAAAAACTGCCACTACTACACGTGCAAACTCCTCATTTTCTGAAATACTGTCGATCGTCAAATGCATGACTTCTCCGGACGGTCTTTTTATGTTCTCTTTTTGCTGCATGGCTTCCTCCTCCTTTATCTGTAAATCGCTTCTTCTTTTGATTCAAACTGAGGCATCAAGTTCATCATTCCTCCTAACCTGAGGATCCGTTGGATCTGTGGAGATGCCCCATAAAAGGATACGACGCCTCCACTTGCTTTGATCTGCTTGTATCGATTCAGCAATATCCCGATCCCGGAACTGTCCATGAACGTTGTGCAGCTAAAATCAAAGATCAGTTTCGAAATGTAGTTCTCCGCCATTAAAAGATCCGTTTCATACCGGAGATTCCGGCAATTGTGATGATCCAGTTCTTTCGGCATGTGTATGATCAGTATTTGTCCTTTTGCTTCGTAAATAAATGATGGATCCATAGATTCCCTCCTGATTCTTTTTGCAATAAAAAAAGAGACTTCACAGAAAAATCTCTTCTGTAAAGTCTCATTAATATCCGCGTTCTTCTTTGGCTTTTGCTGCCAATTCTTCATCGTCGAAGTTCATGATCACCTGACCAAATAACTGGTCGGATGTTTCTTCCTCACCTTTGTTTTTATAGATCATTGCCATATTGAAAATAATCTGTGGATTGCGGTCGTCAAACTTCATATACTCTTCGTAGTATCGAAGCGCCTGATCGTTATCTCCCGCTTCTGTACTTTGAATCGCCAGTTTTTCCAAGACTGCCGGTGCATTGGTATTCATATCGTCTTCAACCTCTGCAAGGATACTTAACATGTTTTCGCTTATGATTTTTGCCGCATCCAGCTCTATGTATAATTTTACCGCTGTCTCAAAGTTCTCCTCACGATAAGCCTGTAAAATTTCCACCAAAGTCTGATACTGCACCAATGTACTGTCTGAATCACCTAACAGATTCTCAAGATCTGATTCTGCCTTTTCTCTTTCGGCATTTAATTTCTCTGCTTCTTTTCGCAGTTTATCTGCCTCCTGATTTGCCAGATTCAATTTATCCGCATAAATACGCATTTCCTGATTGTGCTGGTAATTCAAGGAACGGTCTCGCGCCGGAAGAATCATGAACAGGACCACGACCACACCAAGAGCCAGACCAATACCAATGTTGATAATGGACTGCCATCCGGTATTCTCCTTGTAGGTCGGCGGAAGGATGACATCGTTATCCTCCATCTCACGGTGGTTAAATGCATTGATCAGTTTGCGCTTCTCCACCTCCGCTTTACCGGTCTTGGATTTTACATATTCCATATATCGTTCGGCCCTGCGATTGTTTTTATCAATCTGAAGAACCTTGTAAAGGGATTTGCCGGCTTTTGTATAATCTTCATGTCCGATGTAAAGCAATGCCAAAAGCAGATGCGCTTTTACATAATTCGGCTTTTCCTCGACAATTCGCTTTAACTGCAATACTGCCAGATCATCACTGCCGTTCTGTGCATGGATCAGCGCCTGATTGTATTTTCTGATCAGGCTGCTGGCAAGCTCCAGCTGTCCCGGTTTTCTCTGCACCTTATCCAGATACCGATCTGCACGGTTCTCATCCGGCTGCAGATGAACGCTGATGACCCACTGGACCAAAGCATCGGACGTCTCGCCCATTTCGTAGAAGATCAGTCCTAACAGGTTTCTGGCATCCGTATGGTACTTATTAAACTGAAGCGCTCGTTTCAGGCATTCGGCTGCACCGGAAAGATCACGCTCTCGCGCCAGTTCCAGACCGCGGTTGTAAAAACTGTTGGCCGCATACTGGATTTTCTGCATATAGTCCATAAATTATTTATCCTTCATCTCTTTCATAATTTCCATCATGATATCAGCCATATCCGTCAAGTCACTTTTTACAATTGTCTCGCTCACAGCCTCTACTTCTAAAGAAGGCTTGAAAAGCTCCAGTTCTTTTTCGAAATTAATCATTGGGTATCCTCCGGAATCAAACTCCAAAACTTACTCTTTTATCATAGCAAGTTCCGGTCCGAAAATCAATCAAAACCAATCGTCCGAAAATCTCCCGATTCGACAAGCGCTCCGGGAGATTTCCAGTCAAATGATCTTATTTATTTTGTAAGCTGTGCAAGGCGCTCTTTTACCTGCTCCATCATCTGAGCATATTTCGCCTGTTTTGCTTTCTCTTCATCGATCTTAGCCTGCGGAGCTTTGCTTACGAATTTCTCATTTGCAAGCATTCCGTTTACACGGGCAAGCTCTTTTTCAAGCTTCTCTGCTTCTTTCTGAAGACGCTCGATCTCTTTTTCGATATCAACGAGCTCTGCGAACGGCATGTAGATGGAAGCCTGAGCAACTACTGCAGAAACAGCATCCTCAGAGATTCCTGCTTTGTCAGCCTGTACAAGAACTTCACTTGCGTAACCAAGAGTTGCAAAGAATACTTTACTGTTTTCGAAGATCGCACGAACATCTGCATTCTCGGAAACTACAAATACTTTTGCTTTCTTGCTCGGCGGTACGTTCATGGATGTACGAACGTTACGGATCGCACGAACTGCCTCTTTGATTGTCTCAACTGCGTGCTCGTCTGCTGCAAAGTTCCACTCTTCTTTGAACTCCGGCCAGTTGGAGATCATGATGGATTCTTCCTCATCCTGAAGGTTGCAGAAGATCTCCTCAGAGATGAACGGCATGAACGGATGAAGGAGTTTTAAGGAGTTGATCAGAACAGTCTTTAATGTCCAAAGAGCTGCTGCCTTTGTTGTATCCTCATCGTTCCAGAGACGCGGTTTTACCATCTCGATGTACCAGTCACAGAATTCCTCCCAGATGAAGTCATAAACTTTCTGAACAGCAATACCTAACTCGTACTTATCCATGTTGTCAGTTACTTCTTTCGCAAGAGCATTCATCTTGGAAAGGATCCATTTATCTGCCATTGTCAGGTCGGAAAGCTGTACATTTGCAACCGGAGCCTTCTCAATGTTCATCATGATGAAACGGCTTGCGTTCCATACTTTGTTTGCGAAGTTTCTGCTCGCCTCAACTCTCTCCCAGTAGAAACGCATATCATTTCCCGGAGAGTTACCTGTCAGAAGAGTCATACGAAGAGCATCTGCGCCGTATTTGTCGATAACCTCGAGCGGATCGATACCGTTGCCGAGAGATTTGGACATCTTGCGGCCCTGGGAGTCACGTACGAGACCGTGGATCAGTACTGTGTGGAACGGGCACTCGCCTGTCTGCTCAATACCGGAGAATACCATACGGATTACCCAGAAGAAAATGATATCATAACCTGTTACAAGAACATCTGTCGGGTAGAAGTACTCTAACTCTGCTGTTTTATTCGGCCAGCCAAGTGTGGAGAACGGCCATAATGCAGAAGAGAACCATGTATCAAGTGTATCCTCATCCTGTTTGAAGTGTGTATGACCGCACTTCGGACATTTCTCCAGACATGCCTTTGCAACAACCATCTCGCCACACTCTTCACAGTAATATGCCGGGATTCTGTGGCCCCACCAGATCTGTCTGGAGATACACCAGTCACGGATACCCTCTAACCAGTGGAGGTATGTCTTACCGTAGCTTTCCGGAACGAATTTTAACTGTCCGTTCTTAAGAGCTTCGATCGCCGGTTTTGCCATCTCATCCATCTTAACAAACCACTGCGGTTTTACCATCGGCTCTACAGTTGCGCCACAACGGTCATGTGTACCAACGTTGTGAGCATGCGGAACTACTTTAACAAGAAGACCAAGTTCTTTCAGATCCTCTACCATAGCTTTTCTAGCCTCGTAGCGGTCCATACCGAAGTATTTGCCCTTCGCGCTGATAGTTGCGTCATCATTCATCACGCAAAGCTCCGGAAGGTTGTGACGTTTACCAACCTCGAAGTCGTTCGGGTCGTGAGCCGGTGTGATCTTCACACAGCCTGTACCGAACTCTTTATCTACGTAAGAGTCTGCGATAACCGGGATTTCTCTGTCTGTTAACGGAAGCTTTAACATCTTACCGATGAGATCTGCGTATCTTTTGTCCTCCGGGTTTACAGCAACTGCTGTATCACCGAGCATTGTCTCCGGACGTGTAGTAGCTACTTCTACAAAACGGCCTTCCTCACCGATGATCGGATACTGGATGTGCCAGAAGAAGCCATCCTGCTCTTCATGCTCTACCTCAGCGTCAGAAATGGATGTCTGACATACCGGACACCAGTTGATAATTCTGGAACCTTTGTAGATATAACCTTTTTCATATAATTTTGTAAATACTTCTAAAACTGCATCAGAACATCCCTCGTCCATTGTGAAACGCTCTCTGTCCCAGTCAGCAGAAGTACCGAGTTTGTGAAGCTGCTGTACGATTCTGGAACCGTACTCATCTCTCCATGCCCAAACTTCTTTTAAGAAGCCTTCACGTCCGAGATCATCTTTGCTGATACCCTGTTTTTTCAGTTTATCAATAACTTTAACCTCTGTGGAGATCGCTGCATGGTCTGTACCCGGCTGCCAAAGTGCCTCAAAGCCCTGCATTCTCTTATAACGGATCAAGATATCCTGCATAGTATTGTCAAGTGCATGACCCATGTGAAGCTGACCTGTGATATTCGGCGGCGGCATTACGATCGTGAACGGCTTTTTGCCTTCTCTTTTTCCGCGCTCAGCGTCTGCATGGAAATACTTGTTGTCCAGCCATTTCTGGTACAGGCGTTCTTCAATGTCCGCCGGATTATAGGTCTTTTCCAGTTCTTTCATTGTTAATTCTCCTTATCTTTTTATTATCTATTCGCAACAGTTACTCTTTTTCAAGATCAAATCGAATTCCTGTGACGATTTTCTCAAACTCTGCTTCCTGCTCTTTCTTTTTTTCTGCAGGATAAATTGCAACAAAACATAATGTATCTTCGGAATACGGAACTGCGATCATGCTGGTCGTTACTTGGCACAAGTTCTCTAATACTTGATATTGAACCCCCATCTGAACGATCGCTGCTTCCTCTGACTCCAACATCGTTACACCGGTTTCTACTGCATCCGGAAATTCCAGGCGGATATCATCCACATATCCGGAATAATAGTCTTCGTAATCAAAATCCTCCGGAAATTGTAATCCGTCCCACTTTGAGACAGAAAATGAGAACTTTTCATTTTTGTAATTCAAAAAATGTAGTTCTCCATTGGACTCTTCCTCCACTTTCCACTCATTCTCATCTAAGGGGAGTGTGAATGAACCATCCGGTGCTGTCCACTGTTCCTCCTGAAGGTCTGTTTTCAAGTGTGCTTCGTTGCTGTCCTTGCAGCCGGAAAGAGCGAGCATCAGGATACTGATCGCCAACATCCCAAACATTCTCTTCTTCAAGACTGCCTCCTTACATCTGTTTGCGTACGATCGCATACTCATCGCCAAGTCTGTAGAATGGACAGGAAAATTCCGCACCTCTTAAAAATGCAGACATCTCGTCTTCGTCCAGATTGGCTTCGCAAACATAGTACTCATATTCTTCGTCATAAGTATAGTAAGCACAAGATTCACAGCTTCCCTGTACTTTATTCTCTTTTTTAGCCATGGTTCACGGCCTCCATTTCGTAGGCTGCGTGTGTGACCCCTTTATAAATCAGATAGTCAGACACATACTCTTTGACAGTAAAACCGACTGCTTCATAACATGCTTTTGCCGATGGATTGTGTTCGTACACTCCAAGTGTCGCACGCTTCATGCCAAGCACTTCAAACGCATACTTCAGAGCCAGACGGATCATTTCTTTTCCGTATCCTTTTCCTCTGGCATTCGGATCTACAATAATGAATCCAAAGCGAATGCTCTCTTTCTGATAGTCTGCCAGTCGCATGATAAAGTGTCCGACCGGAGTCCCCGACTCATCCAGTGCTGTCATCAGCCATCCATTTTCTTCTTCCAGGCACCAAGTCTGAAAATAAGAATCCAGCTGTTCCATAGTCAAAGGATATTCAAACTTTCCATTGCTCCACATCACGAAGATGTCCTCTGACACATCTGACCACCAGGCCAAAAGTTTCTTCGCGTCAGATGGTTTATATGGTCTAAGTCGCATCATATCGATCACTCCACCTTTGTAATGAATCCTGTTAAAATAAAAAACGCCCTCTGCACATTTACATGCAAAGGGCGAATTACCGCGTTACCACCTTTATTCACTGATTCATAATTGAAGGAATTTTAGTCACAAATCAGCAATCTCATCGGGTTATTAACGGTACCCATCCGGAAACAACTACTCTTGATCTCCAATTTCCCTGTTTCAGCTCCGAAGCTACCTTCTGTTCACGCTTCCCCGGACTGCCTCCCAGCCAATGAGCAATCCTCTCTGTCGGTGCTTTTGAACATACTCCTCTTCATCAAAGCCATTAAAATATAATTTTACAAAAACAATAATAGTAGAAACCCTCAATGTTGTCAAGGTTTTTTACATCATCTTACGATACTGTCCCTTCCATTCATTGACCAATTCTCCTGCTCCGGCAATTCTTTTAAGCGGATCTTTTTCGAATAACTGGCTTAATTTTACAACAGCTCCGGCACCTGTCGCTTCGTCAATGATTCCCTGGGCTTCTACATCCCATGCACTGGTGTCTTCCTTTGCGATCAGTTCTTTAAATCGCTCTTTTAACTCCAGTTCCGGTTCCATCAGTTTCAGAAAATACATACGCTTCAGATAAACCTTCTCAGATTTTTCATTCCAGGCGCAGTCATAAGCGTACATGGCCTTCTGATAACAGAATAGCTTAGAGTAACAGGATGCAATGTTGTTCCAGATCTTGCTCTTGAATTCTCCGGACAGATGCTTCTCTTTTGCAGACTCCAGGATCTTTTCATACATGGAAATTGCCTTTCCATATAGGCCCAGTCCATAGAAATAATCTGCTCTGCGTTTCAAATATTCATCTACAGATATCTTTCTCAGATTTGCCACAAGCTGACGATATCTTGCCTGCTCTTGCGGTGTATAATAAGATGTCTCCTGTAAGATCAAGAATAATAACTCATCTGATACGCCTCGGCCATCGATCCATTTTTCAATGCGTTCCGCAAGAAACGGCATGCGCAGTTCTGCGCGGATAAACTCCGCCAGACGTCCGTCTACAAATTCCTCCATCACCAGAAGCGGATGATGGTAGATCACATATGCCAGTTCCTGAGAGGAATAGATATGAATACTAAGTTCTTCAATATAATACGGAGATGTTACAGGTTCCTGTCTGCATAAGATCAAACTCATACCATCACCTCCTGACGGATTTCCACATTGCTCTTCGGGAATAATTCACCAAATCCACGATCCACGATCTTAACGACCATGGTCTTCTCATCTAAGAATCCTGCTGCAATGCGGATCCTTGTTGTTTTGTTCGGGCGTTTTGGAAAGCCCTCCAACGGGATCTTCACGATACGCTTCTGCTTCGGATCATGATATGGAAGGATCATAAGCTCGATCTCATCCTGATCATCTAAGATCACTTCTAAGACACTTCTTGCCTCATACCAACTTTCTCCTGCAACAGCCAAAGCCATCTGTACTTTTGTATCGTGTTTCACCACTTCCATCGCAACTGTGGATTTCAGTTTTCCCTCGCAGATGCATACAAACGGATACGACGTTCTTTCATGCAGATAATCCTCTGCTTTTAGTGCCGCACCTTTCGCAAATAACATCGGTTCTACAAAAACACGTCTTCGATTGCAGACCTTTTTCATAAATTCTGCAGCCCAGTCAGTTCTTGCAAATCCTTTTCCCGTAAGAAATACGGATGAATATAACTTTTTCTGCATCATTCTGTCTGAACATGCGCACAAGATCTTATCCGCCATCTTAGCACCGGATGCAGTATCCAGAACATTCAGACTAAATCCTTCTTCTAATTCCTGATGTTCTGCGATCGCTGTTACCTGTCTCGGACCGCGTGCTATTTTCAATTCATAATATCTAAGATCTTCGTCCGATAATGCAAACATTCCGACCTGTCCGCCCCACACATCGCGACGCTGGCTCAGGACATAATATACAAAGCATTCTGTATGACTGGCGATATGCACATGTTCTCTTGATATACCAAGGTATTCTGCGCATCCCATCAACTCATCCATCAGCTTTATTTCCATATTTTTCAGTGCAAAAACGATCTGTGCTACCGGAATTCCCGGATACTCTGCGCGGACCATATCCAGAACCTTTTCCAAATATTTACGCAGAAGCGTCGCACCGTCATACTTCACTTGCGCGATCGTCGAAGTGCCATCTTTTAAAGCCAGACTTAACAGCTTATCAACGATAACGCCTTCTCCAACCAACGTATATTTATATGCTTCTTCACCGACACACCATTCTTCAACGGTCTTTTTTCTGCAGATCACGGTGGGAAGAGACCATACATCCTCGCGGCCCAGGACCGAAACCTGGGTGTAAGTATCGCACAAGTCGATTCCGATTATTAACTTTTCCATTCAGGTTCTCCCCTAATTTATGCCAGCGGGAACAGTTTTTCCACAGCCAGATTGTCGGTTACGTATTTTACCATTGTTTCTTTTAATTTACGGTCATCTTTTGTCTGAAGATGAAGGGTCATCGCATTCAGGCAAGAGAAACGATTTCTCTTATCTCCAGCCGGAACCTCGGTGCAGGAAAGCTCACCCTCGGCTTTCTTCACCAGAACTCCGTCCTCTTCTTCATATACTTCATATTCCAGAATTTCACCCTCAAAGAGTAACTTCTGGCGGATATAGATTCCTTTATAGACCATACGAAGTTCTTCTTCAAAGAAATCTTCCTGATCAGGAAGAATGCGGATCCTGAGGATCGGACGACCATACGGAGATCCGTGATACTCAATGATCTCTTTGTCCATGATATCTCCCGGAATGTCTGCATAAGCAGCAAGTTTCTTAAAATAAGCGAAGATCATTCCCTGACCTGTCAGGAACGCCATCACTCGTTTACAAAGTGCTTTCTGTTCCTCGTCTAAAGACGGAAGGCCGGAATAGAACTTTGTTAAAGCCAGAAGATAGATCTCCGGAACTTTGCGGATCTCAGAACTGGAATTTACAGCTCCCTCCAGATACGCAAAAACTTTATCACCCGGAACTTTATCTTGTAAGAAATAGCCGACACACTTGATCGTAAAATATGCTTTTACCAGTGTTTCGTTGGTCTTCTTTCTGCTCGCATAAAAATCAAATACGGTATCCAGATATTTATCACCGGATGTAAATAAGATCTGAGCAAGAAGACGCTCTTCCAGATCATAGGTTTCCACATGCTCACGGATTGCCTGCACAAGGATCTTGTACATGGATTCACTGGTTCCGTTATAATGTTCGCAAAGATAATCTAACAGTACCTGATCACTCTGACCGGCCGCAAACACACGGTATGCCAGATGTACCAGGAGTTCATCTTCGTCAAACAGATGCTCCAGTATCATCTTGTTGCAAAGTTTTAAGAGTCTCTTGATGCGGATCTTGTCTTCACCAAACTCCTTGATCATGTCATAACTCTCTGTGAAATAATTCTGATTGATCAATGTTTCACAAATATCCACACGCTCGTCTCTGGAAAGCTTGTTTTTGTTCAGGCAGAGAAGGTAATTGCCACTTTCTGCAGCCATTGCCTCATCTTCATGTTCTACCTGTTCTTTATAATAAGAAATAATCTTGGTCAGCATCTTCTGCTGATATAGCGGTTTTACCGGAAGTTCTTCCAGTGCACGCTCGATCATCCTCGCGTCAGCATCATCGAGTACATCCTTTTCCATGATTTCCTGACATGCACGCATTTTTAACATCGGATGGTCCGGAAGGATCTCAAAGCATTTCTTTTCCATCTCCGGTTCGCAGAGAACGGCTTCCTTCGTATGCGGAACTTCCACATAACGATTTCCATAGGCATCCTGGAACATAAGCACACTGTTCTCAAAGAACAGAGGAACATATGCCGAACCGTCCTGCAGAGGATATGCATCCTCTCCCATCAAAAGTTCATTACACACGATCACATATTTCATGGCACGATCTTCACAAACGATCTTGTTGGATTTTAAGATCGCAGGAAGGACAGCCGCCACCTGATGGTCGATCATATCTTTGTAGATCATGTGCTTATAGATCACAGCCAGTCGGCTGTTGATCCTGGATTCAAACAACTGCTCCATGGCAAACTGCTCCATGAAGCGTTCGTAAGATTTATATAACTTAGTACCGGCTTCCACATAAGTCAAAACATTCTTATATAGAACAGAACGACTTCTGCGGTCCAAGTGACTATGCTCATAAGAGAAGTATAAAAGCACTTGTTTCGGCATCATCCGGTCATAATCCTTCGGGAGAGAATACAGGAAGTATTCATACAGTCTAGTCAGGCTGATCTCCTCTTCGATTCCTCGCTGATACCACACGAAACTCTTTTCATTTCGCACATTACCCTTGATCAGAATACAACAAATGGCTGTCAGCATCGCCTTTGTTGAGAAACGCTCGTATAGGGTTGTTAAGATGCGATAATGTAAACGATGGAAAAACTTGGTTCCAGGCGCCAGAGAGGCGATCATCACTGCCAGAGTTTCTCCGATCATACCGTTTTTCGCACCATAATAAAGGGCATGAATCTCAAAGGCATCCATGGAACTGAGGAGTTCCGGGTGCGCTTCCAGTAACTTACATGTTTCAATATATAAGAATGGGCTGTGACAGCCGTTTTTGTACTGCTGTTTAAAGCTTTCGTAAAGTGCCGGAGCCTCATCATCTGACGGCGGATCCAGCTTTAACATTAACATTTGTAAATAGAAACGCCCTTTTTTGTCGTCCAGTTTTTTGCGGAAAAGACGAAGAACCGCTTCTTTTTTATCCGGAGACGGGATTGTACGATACTGTAAATACTGATAGAAGCAATACAACGTTCCTAGTTTTTCACGCTCATGTACAATCTCCTCACGACAGTCATCCAAGCAAAGTGCTGCCTGATCCACACGACCGGAATCCAGATATGTCTCAGCCTGCAGCAGAGAAAGTACCAGAGAATTGCCGTTGGCACCTCGGATCGCATCCAGTTCTTTCTGGAGTTTGTTGAGTGTCTGTGCCTCCTCATAGGTTTTACTCTCGTAATCCTCACGAAGCTTAAAATATCTGCTGATACCGGCTTTGCTGATCTCATGCTCACGACCGGTAATATCAACAGTCGAGTCGCCCATTGCTTCAATGCGGATCAAAGTATCTCCATGAACAGTCAGTAATTTGATCGCTCCAAGGTTTTTACCTCTGTGCATGCGCTCCGGATGGATCTTAAAACGAAGATCAAAACGATCATCTTCAAAATCTGCCTGTGTGATCACCTTTTTCGGTAATTCGATAAAATCCCCGTCTGCACGAACTTCAATATAAATATATCCCCAGGTATTTTTCTTTAAAACGACTTTATCACTGATCACATCCGTCGGATTGTCGTAATTTTTTTTGGCTGTAGATAAGATCAGCTGAATTGGTTCCTTTACACCAAGAGCAAGGAAAAACTCCTCCAGTGCATTCTGGCGGTTTCCATGTCCTTTCAGCCCTTCATACACGGTTCGCACATGCATGTCCTGCATAAACGGAGCTTCGATAAAATCACGGTACTCCATCAGGCGTAAGGCCAGGTCCATGTCTTTCTGTGCCAGTTCTACGAAATCATCAACAGTCTTTAAATTAGCAAGAACACGCAAAGATGCTGTCATTTCTACATGAAAAATAAAAGGAACCTCCAGTTCCCCACTGTTTGTCACAAGATAAATAGAACCCTTGATGGTGTCTCCGTCTTCGCACCAGGAAGTGTCCACTTCATACGTAATATGATTTCGAAGGCCGCCAAACGCGCTGTTCACGATTTTTACGCGTGTGTGACTGGAATACGCCAGGCCTTTGATATATAAAGTATTTTCACTGGAAATGTATAACTCTCTTTTATATACAGTATCGCATACCAAAGTCTCTTCCACAGAAGTCTGGGAGAGATGAAGTTTTGGCAGTTCTGCGTCTACGATTCCTCTTGCAAGGCGATTGATCCGTTCTCTCATAGTCTGTCACCCTAACATTTTATCACTGAATAGTCTTTAACTATCATATCATATCATATTTTCACTTCAATTACACTACAATTTTTGTCGAATTTCCGATAAATTTCTCCCGAAAAACACTTGAACAGAACGTCATAACCCTGTAGAATAGAATTGTTAACTTTTTCTTAATTTTAAGAAAATTCCACTTAAAGGAGTACTATATTTATGTTTTCGGATCCGATCACCTTATATAAATTAATGATCTTGTACATGCTTGGTCATGTAAATTTTCCTTTGACCAATGCACAGCTGACAGATTTTTTCCTGGATCATGAATACACGACTTATTTCACACTCCAGCAGGCGTTAAATGAGCTTCGTGAAGCCGGTCTGGTAAAGATGGAATCCATCCACAATACCTCCCGCTATGAGATTACAAAAGAAGGCGATGAAACCCTTTCCTTCTTCGGAAAAAATATTTCTTCTGCGATCGTTGAAGATATCGACACCTATTTAAAGGAAAACAAGTTCCGTCTTCGCAGCGAAGTTGGCGTGATCTCTGATTTCTACAAATCTGACACTCAGGATTATATTGTTCATTGCGAGGTACGTGAAGGTAAGAATATCTTGATCAATCTGGATGTCTCTGTTCCGGACAAAGATCAGGCGGAGATCATGTGTGGCCACTGGAAAGACCGCAGCCAGGAAATTTATTCTTATGTGATGAGAACATTGATGAAATCCCAGTAATCAGGAGGGTTCCTATGAAACAGTTACTTGAGAAGCTTCCGTTTTTTAAGAAAAAAAAGAAAGGGCTTTTTGATCCGCAGATCAAAAAGTTGAAAAAGACAGTGAAGGGACTGAAGATTAAACTGTTCCTGCTCTATACGCTTCCGATCTGCATTTTAACACTGGCTAAAGCTGTATTCCAGGAATATGGCAAGATCAAAACCCGTCAGGCTGCGATAAATACAGATAATAAACTGAATTAATTTATGGACATACAAACAACTCCGAGCCGGTTTTACCGGTTCGGAGCTGTTTATTCTTACTCTTCTGTTGTTTCTAATACTTCTTCGTTATCCATCTCTCCGGATGCGATCTTCTCGATCAGATCCCAGATTTCCTCACGTCCCTGTTTTGTCAGAGCGGAGAACGGAAGAATGATGTCGCTCTTCTCCATGCCAAGACCTGTACGAAGCATCTTCACATGCTTCTGAACCTGGCTGCGGTTGATCTTGTCCAGCTTTGTCGCAATGATAACCGGACGGAATCCGTTGTAAACCATCCAGTCATACATCATTCTGTCGTTGGCGGACGGCTCATGACGAATATCGATCAGAAGGAACACACATTTTAACATCGGGGATTTGTGAAGATAGTTTTCAATCATTTTTCCCCATTTTTCCTTCTCAGTCTGAGATACTTTCGCATATCCGTATCCCGGAAGATCTACGTAATACAGTTCGTCGTTGATATTGTAGAAGTTGATCGTCTGTGTCTTACCCGGCTGTGCAGATGTTCTTGCAAGAGCCTTACGGTTCATCAACGCATTGATCAGGGAAGATTTACCTACGTTGGATTTTCCCGCAAATGCGAATTCCGGTTTTGTATTTTCCGGAAGTGTACTAGTAATACCACAAACAGTTTCCAGTGCTACATTTTTAATGATCATGGTTTGCCTCCAATTCCCGTTATTCCGCAAATGCTTCGCGTACAACGTCTTCCATGGTCTTTACAAATACAATTTCCATTCCTTTTGTGATTTCTTTGGAAATCTCTGTCATATCCGGACGGTTCTTTTCCGGAACCAGAACTTTCTTGATATCAGCCATTCTGGCTGCCAGAGTTTTCTCTTTTAAACCACCGATCGGCAGAACACGTCCGCGAAGCGTCACTTCTCCGGTCATTGCTACATCTGCACGTACTTTCTTTCCTGTCACGGCAGAAAGCATGGCTGTCGCCATGGTGATTCCGGCAGACGGACCGTCCTTCGGAACTGCTCCTTCCGGAATGTGCAGGTGAATGTCGTGTTTTTCGAAATAATCGCTTGCAATCTCGTACTGCTCACTAACGGAACGTACGTAAGTCAATGCGATCTGAGCAGACTCTTTCATAACATCGCCCATCTGACCTGTCATCACAAGCTTGCCTGTACCCGGCATAACATTCACTTCAATCTGAAGAGTATCTCCACCAACGCTGGTCCATGCAAGACCGCGAACAATACCGACCTCATCTTCCTCATTGGCATGTTCAAATGTGATTTTCTCTTTTCCGAGATATTTTTCCAGATTTCCGTCTGTCACACGAATTGCCTTTTTCTCTTTTTCAAGGAATTCCCAGGCTGCCTTTCTGCAAAGTTCGCCAATACGGCGTTCTAAGTTTCTGACACCGGCTTCTCTTGTATAGTTATGAATGATCTTCTCGAGAGCTTTATCGCTGACAACCAGCTTTCCGTTTGTCAGACCGTTTCTCTCTAACTGTTTCGGAAGAAGATATTTCTTAGCAATATGGAACTTTTCATTTTCTGTATAGCTGGATACATCGATCACTTCCATACGGTCTAATAACGGACCCGGGATTGTCTGAGTAGTATTGGCAGTCGCAATAAACAATACGTTAGAAAGATCCAACGGAATTTCCACATAATGGTCACGGAATTTCACATTCTGTTCGCCATCTAATACCTCAAGAAGTGCAGAAGAAACATCTCCCTTATAATCGCTGGACACTTTGTCCACTTCGTCCAGAAGCATCAGCGGGTTGGATGTACCTGCCTGACGCATTGCTTCCGCGATACGGCCCGGCATGGAACCTACGTATGTTTTTCTGTGGCCACGAATCTCCGCCTCGTCATGCACACCACCGAGACTAATACGCACGTACTTTTTGTTCAATGCACGCGCAACGGATCTTGCAATAGAAGTCTTACCTGTTCCTGGCGGTCCTACGAGACAAATGATCGGAGTCTGGCCTTTCTTTGTGAGCACTCTCACTGCCAGATACTCTAATACACGTTCTTTGACCTTTTCCAGACCATAATGATCCTCGTCCAGAACTTCTTTCGCGTGTTTGATGTTCTGATTATCCTTGGACATCTTCTTCCACGGAAGCTCCATCACAGTCTCAATATAGGAGCGCAGCACATTGGCTTCCTGGCTTCCGCCCGGCATAACCTTGAAACGCATGATCTCCTTCTTGATCTTCTCTTTTACTTCTTTGTCCGCATTTAACTTTTCTAACTGAGCTAAATATGTATCTGCGTCAGAGCCGGTATATTCGTCACCAAGCTCCTCCTGAATCACACGGAGTTCTTCACGAAGCACATAATCGCGCTGGTTCTTATCGAGATTCGCCTTTACCTTGCCCTGATATTCACGCTTGATCTGAATGATCTCGATCTCGCGCATCAGATGATAAACCACACGCTCATAGAGATGGCTTACATATTCGCATTCCAAAAGTTCCTGTCTGACCGGATAATCCCACGGGAACTGTCCGGCTGTATGGATCAGGAGTTTTTCCAGATCCTGGATCACGAGAAGACTTCCCATGAACTCCTTTACAGCTTTTGGATTTGCATTGCCAAACTCTTCTAATTTATCTTTTACGACACGGCTCATAGCTTCTTTGACCGTATCAGTTAATACTTCTTCTTTCAACGGAGATAATTCCACATCTGCTTTCAGATACGGACCATCATCCTGAAGACCGACCATCTCTGCTCTGTCCTGACCCTCCACCATCACACGGATCAGACCTCCCGGCATCTTTACCAGCTGTTTGATTTTTGCAATGGTACCGATCTGGTACAGATCTTCGATTTTCACTTCTTCCTTTTCCGGATCTCTCTGAGTCACCAGAAATACCTTCTGCTCACCCACCATCGCATGTTCCACTGCACTGACAGACATCTCTCTGCTGATATCAAAGTGCTGGATCATCTCCGGAAGAACTGCAAGGCCACGAAGGGCAATGGCCGGAAGTGTCATCATTTTGTCTTCCATCAAATCTTCTCCTATCGTAAAATGGGCTGCTGTAAAACAAATTCGCTTTGCAGCAACCCACTTTCTTTCCTTACTCTAAGCTATAGGAAAGCGATTTCACATTTAAGCGATCTCGCCTTTATTCTCTCTTTTTGCCCTGCTAGCAGGGGATTTCTTCGGAACCGTCACATCACGATATACGACTTCCGGATCAGCAGTACCCTCCACAGCTTCTTTTGTCACTGTGCAGATTCCGATACTGGAGTCAGACGGGATCTCGTACATCATATCCATCATAACAGCTTCCATAATGGATCTTAAACCTCTCGCACCGGTCTTTCTCTCCACTGCCATATGGGCGATCGCCTCGACAGCTTCCTCTGTAAATTCTAACTTTACATCATCCAGTTCAAAAAGTTTCTGATACTGTTTTGTGATCGCATTCTTCGGCTCTGTTAAAATTCTTACCAGTGCTGCCTCGTCTAAAAGATTTAAAGAAACCATTACCGGCACACGACCTACAAATTCCGGGATCAACCCGAATTTTGTAAGATCCTGAGGCATTACCTGTTTTAACAGTTTGCTGATATCTGCGTTATTTTTATCTGCAATGTTCGCACCAAAACCGATGGAGGAAGTCTCCATTCTGGATTCTACGATCTTTTCCAGACCATCAAATGCGCCGCCGCAAATGAACAGAATATTGGTAGTATCGATCTGGATCAATTCCTGCTGCGGGTGCTTTCTTCCACCCTGCGGCGGAACACTTGCAACCGTACCTTCAAGGATCTTTAAGAGTGCCTGCTGAACACCCTCTCCGGATACATCTCTGGTAATGGAAACGTTCTCAGATTTCTTTGTAATCTTGTCGATCTCATCGATATAAATAATACCATACTCTGCACGGCTCACATCATTGTCAGCTGCCTGGATCAATTTCAAAAGGATGTTTTCCACATCCTCACCAACGTATCCTGCTTCTGTCAGTGTCGTTGCATCTGCGATCGCAAACGGTACATTTAACAATTTCGCAAGAGTCTGAGCCAGGTAGGTCTTACCGGAACCGGTCGGTCCCAGCATCAGGATATTGCTCTTCTGAAGCTCGATCTCAGTTTCTCTCTTGGAAGTAATTCTCTTATAATGGTTGTAAACAGCCACTGACAGGACCTTCTTTGCCTCATCCTGTCCGATGACATAATCATCCAGAAATGCTTTGATTTCCTTCGGTTTTAATAAGTTGATGCCGGAAAAATCCGGAGCCCCTTCCATATCCGGGCCCAGTTCTTCCTCAAGGATTTCACTGCAGAGATCAATACACTCATCACAGATGAAGACATTCCCTGCACCCGCGATCAGTTTTCTAACCTGATCCTGGCTTTTACCGCAGAAAGAACATCTGATTTTATCCTCTGGTCTTACTGGCATGCTCACACCTCTCGATTTCTAAACTATAACTGCGAATTATTAGTGCTTTGTAATTACATGGTCGATCAGACCGTAATTCATCGCCTGCTCTGCGGACATATAGTTGTCACGCTCAGTGTCTCTCTCAATCACTTCAATCGGCTGACCTGTATTGGCTGCCATAATGGAATTGAGTTTGTGTTTTGTTTTTAAGATATGCTCAGCAACGATATTGATGTCTGTTGCCTGACCCTGAGCACCGCCGGACGGCTGGTGGATCATGATCTCTGCATTCGGGAGCGCATAACGTTTTCCCTTTGCACCACCGGAAAGAAGGAATGCACCCATGCTGGCTGCCATTCCGATACATGTAGTACAAACATCACATTTGATGTAATTCATCGTATCGTAAATTGCCATACCGGCTGTTACAGAACCACCCGGGCTATTGATGTAAAGGTGAATGTCCTTATTCGGATCCTCAGACTCTAAGAAAAGAAGCTGTGCAACAACAAGGCTTGCTGTTACGTCGTTTACTTCTTCACCAAGGAAAATGATACGATCCTTTAAAAGTCTGGAATAAATATCATAAGTGCGTTCGCCTCTGCTGGTGGATTCCAGTACGTAAGGTACTAAGCTCATATTATTTCCTCCTGTTTTCCTAACTTGACAGGGGATTGCTGCAGAATTCCTACAACAACCCCCCAGTTGATTTTATCTTTTGTAATTAAGCAATGTTTGCTTTTGCTACTAAGAAGCTGATAGCCTCCTGAACTTTGAGGTCAGCTTTCATGAGGTCAAGCTGCTCTGCACCGAACATAGACTTGATCTGCTCTTTGTCCATCTTGAAGTTCTCAGCAAGTTTGTCGAACTCAGCCTCAACAGCAGCTTCGCTAGCTTCGATGTTTTCAGCTTTAACGATAGCCTCAAGAACAAGTCTTGTCTCGATTCTCTTGATAGCGTTCGGTTTCATCTGCTCAGCAAGATCCTCGATCTTAAGACCTGTGATCTGCATGTACTGCTCCATGGAGATACCCTGGCTCTGCATTCTGTTAGCGTAGTCGTTTAACATATTGTTAACCTGCTCGCTGATCATCATCTCCGGGATTTCCATTGTTGCGTTTTCAACAGCTTTATCTACTACGCGGTTCTCGATCTCTGTAGCAGCGAATTTCTCTTTCTCAGCTTTGAGGCTAAGAGCGATGTTGTTCTTGTACTCTTCAAGAGTATCGAACTCGGAAACTTCGCTTGCGAAATCGTCGTTAAGCTCCGGAAGCTCTCTAACTTTGATCTCTTTAATAACTACTTTGAACATAGCCGGTTTGTTCTGTAAATCAGCTACATGGTACTCAGCCGGGAATGTAACGTGAACTTCGCACTCTTCGCCGATGTTCTTACCGATTAACTGCTCTTCGAATGTATCGATGAATGTGTGTGTACCGATTGTAAGCGGGTAGTCCTCAGCAAGGCCGCCTTCGAATCTCTGACCATCTACATAACCATCGAAGTCGATTGTTACGATGTCGCCATCTGCAACTGCTCTGTCTTCAACAGTGATCATACGAGCGTTCTTGTTCTGCTCTGCTTTGAGTTCATCCATGATGTCCTCTTCTGTTACGTCAGAGTTTACTCTCTCAACTTCTAAACCGATGTACTGACCAAGAGTAACTTCCGGTTTTACAGCAACTGTTGCTGTGTAGATAAGAGCTTTACCCTCTTCGATCTGCTCTACGTCAACCATCGGACGGGAAACGATCTCAAGACCGCTCTCTGCAGCTGCTGCCGGGTAAGTAGCGTCGATACACTCGTTAACTGCATCCTCAAAGAATACGCCTACGCCGTAAGCTTTCTTGATCATAGCGAACGGAACTTTACCTTTTCTGAAGCCCGGGATATTGAACTGGCCTTTCTTCTTGTTGTAAGCGTTCATAATTGCTTTGTCAAACTGCTCTACCGGTACTTCGATTGTAAGTTTCGCGGTATTCTTCTCTAATTTTTCTACCTGTAAATTCATTTTAAAGGTTCCTCCTTAAATATATCAACGTCCATTCATGTGGGCGTTACACTTCAAGTTAACATTATATCATACTGATTTTAGAAATACCAGTACTATTTTCACAAAATCACAATATTTATGCCCGTTTTTCTTAGATTTCAGGCATTATTTATCATACTGGATCTTCTGTTTCAGGTCTGCAGATGTCTCTTCATCCACAAGTAATTTTACCAGTTCCAGACCAAGATCAATGGAGCATCCCATACCGCGTCCTGTGGAGATCAGACGGTCTGTTTCCACTGCAGCACCTGTTACCTCTGCACCATCCATCTTTCCTTCCCAGCCCGGGAAACATGTTACTTTATGACCTCTTGCAAGACCGAGCACACCTAACACGCTCGGAGCTGCACAGATCGCTGCCAGACGTTTTCCGTCCGCTGCGTGTGCCTTTAACATTTCTGCAAGGCCTTCATGATTGGTAAGATTTAACGTACCCGGCATGCCGCCCGGTAAAAACAGTACATCAGCGTCGTCAACGATTTCTTCAAATACCGCATCAGCTGTGATCTTGAATCCATGAGAACCTACGATTTCCTTTCTTCCCATAATGGAAACAAGTTTCACATCAATGCCTGCACGGAGAAGCACGTCACAAACTGCCAGACACTCGACTTCTTCCATTCCGTCTGCAACAAATGCATATACTTTTGCCATTTCATTCACCTCGTTTATTAATAACCGTTTTTTTCCAGTTCTTTCAGTTCTTCATCTGTATACGGATGGAACTCGCCATTAAGATAATAGCCTCTGACTTTTTTCTCCTCCGGACGAACTGCCTCGCTGCAGTTTTCCGACGTCGGCTGTTCTGCTGCTGCCGCCGGTTCTTCGCTAATGATCGGCTCAGCATAAGCAGTCGGTTCCTTATGAATTGGCTGCTCGTAGCTATACTCATAGCTTCTTTCAGCCTCATGCTGCCAGGACTGCTGATCTGCCTGCCCGTAAGTCTGCCATTCACTTCTAAATCCGTTCAAATAATTCGTATAAGGATTTCTCAATACCGCATACAGTTCTGCAAATGTCGCATCATAATATGGGAACACTAAATATGTTCCGATACCACATGCCAGAGCACCCAGGATCCACCATCCTACAAAAGAAAGTTTGAGAAGCCATGTGCTAAATTTGTTTCCGCGCATCATATCCATAGACATACGAAGCACGTCGGATGTTCTCATATCCGGATTTTCCGCTAAAATATATGGCACCATATAGTAGCAGTATGCCAGATAAATACCAGGAATAACGAAACAGAATGTACCTATTGCTACCAGAACATTACGCACAAGCATCGTCCAGATAATATTTAGATAATCATTCTTAAATCCCCAAAACAGGCATCTCATGCCTGCCGCACGTCCCATCTGTCGACTCTTCATATAAAAGCGGTTTTTCCCCACTTCAATGACAGGTGCCACAAACACTCCAACTGCCAGAGCGATCGCCAATCCGATCAATGCTCCGATCAGGAAAACACTTGTCATTACGGAATCAATGGAAGTTATAATATTATTCAAAATCTGTGGAAGTTCACTGATCACAGATCCGATTCCCCCACTGAAAATCTCCTCAAATTCCAATCCCATTTCCTCAGAAATATTGGCTCCCGCCTGAGCACCGCTGCTGCCGGTACTGCCTCCGTTACTATTAAACAGAGAGTTAAACATGCTGACAGCCAAAGCCGGCCAAAAGTATTTTCTAATGGTATTCTTTGCACGGAATTTTAATTCTGCTCTTGTCCACATATGCATTTCCTCCTATCTTTCTTTTGTTGAAACACTGTGATATACTGGTTAGAGAAAGGAGTATATCACTATGGAAATCGAACGCAAATTTTTTATTGAAAAAGCCCCGGAAGGCTATGAATCCTACCCATTTCATATGATCGAACAGGCATATCTCTGTACAGATCCGGTTGTTCGTATCCGCAGAGAAGATTCTGAGTATTATCTTACATATAAAGGAAAGGGGCTGTTAGCCAGAGAGGAATACAATCTCCCTCTGACTGCCGAATCCTATGCGCATCTGCTTACAAAAGCAGACGGAAAGATTCTTACGAAAAAACGTTTTCTGATCCCGGTTGAAGATCGCCCGGATCTCACCATCGAATTTGATGTCTTCGAGGGTCAATTCGCCGGACTTATGCTGGCTGAAGTAGAATTTGCATCTGAAGAAGATGCAATCGCATTCCAGCCGCCGTCATGGTTTACAAAAGATGTAACCCTGTCCGGAGAATATCAAAACAGCCGTTTGTCAAAATTATAAGATCAAAAACAGCAAAGACCACCGGAGTATAACCGCCGGTGGTCTTTTTTATATCACAGAATGTGAATTACATCATTCCGCCCATTCCGCCGCCTGCCGGCATTGGCGGAACATCTTCTTTAATTGTAGCAACTACAGACTCAGTTGTAAGGAGTGTAGAAGCAACGCTTGTAGCGTTCTGTAATGCGCTTCTGGAAACCTTAGCCGGATCAAGGATACCGCACTCAACCATGTCTACATACTCTTCTTTGTATGCATCGAAGCCCATACCTACCGGAAGTTCACGTACTTTGTTTACAATTACGGAACCCTCAAGACCTGCATTTGCTGCGATATGGAATAACGGAGCCTCAAGTGCCTTTAAGATGATCTTCGCACCAGTTTTCTCGTCGCCTTCTAATGTCTCTGCAAGTTCAGCAACTTTACCTGCAGCGTGAACATAAGCAGAACCGCCACCGGAAATGATACCCTCTTCAACAGCTGCTCTTGTAGCTGCAAGAGCATCTTCCATACGAAGTTTTGCTTCCTTCATCTCTGTCTCTGTAGCAGCACCTACACGGATAACAGCAACGCCGCCTGCCATCTTCGCAAGTCTCTCCTGTAATTTCTCTCTGTCGAACTCAGAAGTTGTTGTCTCAAGCTGTGCTCTGATCTGACCAACTCTGTAAGAGATCTCATCTTTGTTGCCCATACCGTCAACGATGATTGTATGCTCTTTTGTGATCTTAACAGATTTTGCACGGCCAAGCTGAGCCATTGTAGCATCTGCAAGAGAAAGACCGATTTCCTCGGAAACTACTGTACCGCCTGTTAATGTAGCGATATCTTTTAACATTTCTTTTCTTCTGTCGCCGTAACCCGGAGCCTTAACCGCAACAACTGTGAATGTACCTCTTAATTTGTTTACGATAAGAGTTGTGAGAGCCTCACCCTCGATATCTTCAGCAATGATAAGAAGTTTTGCACCTGTCTTAACGATCTCCTCAAGTACCGGAAGGATGTCGTTGATGTTGGAGATCTTCTTATCTGTGATAAGAATGAACGGATCCTCAAGGTTTGCTTCCATCTTCTCCATATCTGTGCACATGTAAGCAGAGAGGTAACCTCTGTCGAACTGCATACCTTCTACAAGATCAAGCTCTGTAAGCATTGTCTTGGACTCTTCGATTGTGATAACGCCGTCGTTGGAAACTTTCTCCATAGCGTCAGCTACCATCTCACCAACCTCGTCGCTTGCAGCAGAAATAGCTGCTACTCTTGCGATCTGGGATTTACTGCTGATCGGCTGGCTCATCGCTTTGATAGCCTCTACTGCAACGTCTGTTGCTTTTTTCATACCTTTACGAAGAACGATCGGGTTTGCACCTGCAGCAAGGTTCTTCATACCTTCGTTGATCATTGCCTGAGCAAGAACAGTTGCTGTTGTTGTACCGTCACCGGCTACATCATTTGTCTTTGTAGCTGCCTCTTTTACGAGCTGAGCACCCATGTTCTCGAAAGCATCTTCTAATTCGATTTCTTTTGCGATTGTAACACCGTCGTTTGTGATAAGCGGAGCACCGAAGGATTTGTCAAGAGCAACGTTTCTTCCTTTCGGTCCGATTGTTACACGGACAGTATCAGCAAGTTTATTTACACCAGCTTCAAGAGCTTTTCTGGCCTCTACGCCATATTTGATTTCTTTAGCCATGATTCAATTACCTCCAAAAATAGAAATGATCTTTCAGCGAATTATTTCTCAACAATTGCAAGAATGTCGCTCTGTCTTACGATAATGAACTCTTCGTTGTCTGCTTTCACTTCTGTACCAGCGAACTTGGAGAAAATAACCTGATCGCCAACTTTAACCTGCATAACAACTTCTTTACCTTCAACCATTCCGCCCGGTCCAACTGCGATAACCTCAGCCTGCTGCGGTTTCTCTTTTGCCTGACCCGGAAGTACGATACCGGATTTTGTTGTCTCTTCTGCTACTAACTGTTTTAAAACAACTTTGTCAAATAATGGTACTAATTTCATTACTGACGCCTCCTTGTAAATTCTAGTTTTATATACCGATTTGGGGAACTTTTCCTATGCTCCCGTTACACAAGTAATGTTATAACATGACCTATTAGCACTGTCAAGGTTCGAGTGCTAACTTTTAGGGTTTTTTTCGATTTTTTTCAAAATCTTCATAATTATCCCTTTTCATTTTATTTGATTTCGATTATGATAATTCTATATTTTATTTTTTCTGTAATAGAGTCGCGTCTTTACAGAAAATATTGCTGCAGATGTCATGCAGTATAAGAAAGGAGAATGACCATGTCCAAAAAGAGAACCGGTTTACTGATCGCTGTCGGTGCTGCACTCGGTGCTGCTGCCGCTGGCCTTTCCTACTATTTAAAGTACAAATCTTTCAACGATGAGATTGACAAAGATTTTCATGATTATGAAGAAGATGAGATTTCTGAAGTGACAAACGATGAGCCGATATCCTGTGCTGATTCCAATCGCACATACATCTCTCTTGATCCTAATAAATGCAAGTCCTGTGAAACAGTTGCTGAGGAGTCTGTGCCGGATACATGTCCGGAAACAACAGATGACGGTACTGAAGCTTCAGAGGAATCTGTAAAAGAATGTCCGGGAGCGGCTACTGTAGAGGAAGATACGGAAGGAGCTAACTAAATGATACAGAGCCTTCTCCGCTCTATGGAATTATTGGAAGTTCTGAAAGAAAAGAATCGCAGTTTTACGATCGCAGAACTGGCTGATACGATGAATTTGCCGCCAAGCACGGTACACCGAATCCTTCAGACATTCTGTGAGAAGAAATATGTGATCCGAGATGAGCGTTCTCACACATATCGCCTTGGTCCGGCTTTGATCCCTCTTGGGAAAGCCGCATCGAAAGGAATCCGCCTTCAGGATGCTGCGAAACCAGCTCTCGCATCTCTCTCGGAACATACCGGAGAAGATGCATATCTGATTATTCAGGTAGGAAATAAAGGTCTGGTAATAGAGAAACATGATGGTCCAAGCCATTTAAAAGTTGTTGAAGAATTTGGATATGAAATGTACCTGCATTGCGGAGCGATCCGAAAAGTCCTTTTAGCATATCAAACTCCAAACTTTATCGACGACTATTTTAAAAATATCATTATGCAAGATCGAGCATTTCCGTATGTCCGCCCGGCAGAATTAAGTTCTGATCTGGAAAAGATCAAATCAGAGGGCATCGCGATCTCTCATGGAGATTATGTGGCAGATGCGATCGGACTTGGTGCTCCGGTCTTTAACGCAGACGGTGTTGTCTGCGCTTCTATCGGTATCATAACTCCTAAAATGCGTATTGCTAACGATGAACATCTGATCAATCTTCAAAATCATGTAAAACATTATGCAGCAGAGTTATCCTCTGATTTAGGATATATGCCACATCTTAGTATTATGCCATAAACAAAAAAGATCATGTCCGGCAGTTTGCTAGACATGATCTTTCTTTTTTCTCGTCTTGTAATAATGCCACGGCAAGATCATAATAACCGAAATGAGCAATGTAATAATACTGATTCCGAAACTGATGAACTTGTCCGGAATAAACAAAGGTGTTAAAGACACTCCTGTAACTTTGTTAATGATTTCTGCAATGATCCAAATAATAAATATATGCACAGCAAATATATGTAACGAATAAGTTCCGCAATATTGCCAGAAGCGACATCGTTTGCAGAGTCTCGCCATAAAAAATATCGCAGCAGTTCCTAAAAGTGCCACCAGATAATAGTAAGGACCAGGTGAATACACACAATCACAAATATTTGTATAACCATGCCATCTTGGACCATAATAATAGCTCAGTCCCAAGCAAAACGGGACCATAAACCACTCTGCACCTTTGAATCGTTCCCAAATATTCCATTTTACAGAGAAATAACCGGCGATCAAAAATACAGCTGCACAAAAGGCAACATCAATTTTTAACGGCAAACGTCCCCACTCAGGGATCATCGCATTAATCTGCGGCATAAGCATTGCAATCCATGAAATAGCAAATAAACCGGATGCTTTTATTCCGGCTGATCGTTTTCTCAGCAGATAAAACCACAGAAATGCAATTACTTCCGCAAAAAACAATCCCACTAAAAACCAAGCCTGGCCAATGTACAGTTCTCTCGGCTGCGCATAGTAAAAAATCCATTTCAGCATATAACTCCAGCCTGCATTCAGAACCGGTATGCGATATGCCGGACGGATCATGCAAATTAAGAATCCCATGGCTGTAATCGCCAGATACGGAAGAATTCTCTTTTTAAATTTGTCTTTTAAAAATCTTCCAATCCCATTCTTTTGATCAATATATTTCTCCGGCTTAAAGGTCATACCGGAAAAGAAGAAAAATGCCGGCATATGAAACATAAAGATCCAGTTAAATAATCGGGTATCCATCATGTATACATGGCCAAAAATGACCAGAAACATTGTCATACCTTTTGCGACATCCAATTCCGTCATTCGATTATTGTTTGCTCCCATTTTCCACCTCTTTGTACTCGCTTCCTTTTCCTCATTATACAAGAAAAAACGCCGCAGGGAAATCCCCTGCGGCATTTTTTATATCATTATGGAAAATGCGAATTTCACGCAGTTCCAAATTATTTGTTCAGTTCAAGAACATCTGCGAAAGCCTGGATCGCTGTACGAGCCTGACCGAAGTCACGCATCTGCTGATCAATACCAAGTTTGATGTGCGGGATACCAGCATCATCAAGAGCTTTCTTAAGGTACGGATACTCCATCTCCTCCGGATCACAGAACTGCTGCATGAAGAGTACAAGACCCTGTGCGCCGCTCTCTTTTACCATGTTTGCAACGAACTCACCACGGCGGTTCTCTGCAGACTTCGGATCGTAAAGAAGAACTTCGTAATCGATTGCTGCGAACTGTTTAGCAAGAGCCATCATAGCATCTGCCTCGTCCTCAGCTGCATCCCAAAGGAATGCACGGCTCTCGTGAGCAACGTCATCTGCTGCGATAGCGATGTTGTTCTCTTCGAAAGCTGCAAGAAGTGCCGGGTTGTCACAGATGATACCGGAAGTAACAACCTTTGTACCCTGCCAATCACATACCGGAAGAGCCTTTAACTCTGCGTTAAGAGCTTCAAGTTTCTCTGTGTACTCGTCTTTAAGCATGAACCAAGCTGCTTTCAGAACTGCGGAACGGATTGTCGGTTTGATCACGTCACAGTGCTCGTTAGCAAGTTTTACGAACTCACGACGAACTGCTCTGGACTTGTTGTAAACTTTAATAGCGTTGTTGATATCATCGTTTGTGATCTCTTTGCCAGCGATCTTCTCGAGAGATTTCTTAACGTCTGTGTACTGGTCGATTGTGAACTGGAGACCCCACGGAGCAAAACGGTTCTGCGGATGTGCTAAGAAGATAACCGGCATCTTGTCGCCCATGGAAACACGGTAGTTCTGGGACATCGGACGGAGTGTATCACAGATTGTTGGTGTGATGATACCGTCTAACTGATCCATTGTACCGTCGAGAAGCATCTCAAGTGCTAACTGAGCGATTGTGCAGTAGAATGTTGCACAGTACTCTTTTGCACGGCTGATGTTCTTTGTGTTGGAACCCCACATACCCATCGGAACTAAACCAGCTGCATAAACTAACTCTTCCGGAGCGTAGTACGGTAATACACCGATAACTTTTTTGCCCTGTGCTTTAAAGTTGTCGAGCTGCTGCTTCGGGCTGGAAGCAACTGCTTTAAATTCATCTAATAATACCTGAATACTCATTTGCTTATGCCTCCTTTGCCTGTCTGTTTGCTTCCATTGCCTCTACAAGACCCTGTACACGTGTCTCGTACTGAGCGGCATTGAAGTTACGCGGGTCAGCCTGGTCGCCGTCAAATCCAGCACACGGGATGCCAAGATCTGCTGTGAAACGACGCTGCATCTCTGCCATGTAGCCGGACCACGGCTTACAGCTTCTGTTGTAGTGAACAAGAACGCCGTCTACCTGGTTGTCTACGCAGATGCCTTCACGCCAAGCAACACCCTGCTCGATACAAACAGAGTTCGGAGCTTTACAGTAAGCACGAGCCATCTCGTCTAAGCCGTCATATACGAAACCGAATGCCGGTGCGTATACTACTGCAGTAACGTTAACGCCATGCTCTTTTAACGGTTTGAAGAGTGCCGGAAGTTTCGGCCAGCACGGAATACCCTCGAACATTACACGGTAGTTCTCCGGGAACGGACATGTGGACTCAAGATCCTTGATCTGCTGCTCAAGGTCCTCAGCAAGAAGCTCGAACGCCTCAGCTGCCTCTACTCTTGCACGTGCTGTTACAACGTCAGCCATGTGGTTGAAGAGGTCGAAACCGGAGTACGGAGCCGGTTTGTACTGTAAGTAGTCACAAACTTTTAACCAAGCTTTCGCTGTACGGTTAGCATTTGCACAAGCTTCTTCGAATTTCTTCTCATCGAATTTCTTGCCTGTGAGCTCTTCTAACTGCTGAATAGCGAGGTCGAACTGACCACGGATATATGCAACGTAAGAATCACTTACTTCTACTGTGTTGTTGTACGGGATATCCAGCATGATAAGCGGAATATTGTGCATACGAGCAATGTTCTCGTACCATTTTGTCATACAGTTACAGATGTTGTTACAGCAAAGAACGAAATCCGGCTGCGGGATCTGCATCTGACGGATCGGGGAAATTGCATTAAGAGCACGCTCTTTGTCAATACCATCCGGCATAGCGTTGATCTCGTTTAAGTCAACGAGCTCGATGTACGGAGACTGTGTCTTCGGATCTTTTTTCGGTTTGCCTGTTGCCTCATCGATTACAACATTGCCTTCAGCATCCTTTAACGGTTTGCCTGTTGCCGGGTCGATGATGAATTCGCCAGTTTCTTTGTCGTATTTACGAGCTGCTCTCTTACCTGCAGAGTAAGCGAGGGAGATACGTGCGTAACCGCAGATATCGTTGTCGTAGCCAAGGTCCTCAGCTGCCTGACAGAGTAACTCACCGTAACGGTTAGCCGCGATACCAGCTGCCTGGTTCTCCGGGTACATTACGTTAAGATCAAATGCTGCTGCAAGCTCACACGGGAACTTGGAAGAAGACCAACCTACAAGTTTGCCTTCTTTTTTGGCAATACGCGCGTCTGTATGAACATCGTCAACTACTTTACGAAGCGCGAGAACACCAGGGGTAACTTTTTTCACCAGCTTAACTGGTCCAGCATAATTTGCCATAATTATCCTCCACCTTCTTCTGACCGGTGATATTAGCCGGTCATTTATTTGAAAAGCTTAATGCTCTTCAGTTACTATTTTGTTTTTCTTGCTGCTACCTGGTATGCAAATAATGCAGCACCAAGTGCACCATTGTACTGTGTCAACGGAGATGTGTGGATCTTGCATCCGAGCTGTTTCTCGAGTGCATTCACAATACCGCTGTTCTGTGCAACACCGCCTGTCATAACAACGTCCGGAACGATTCCGACACGATGTGCAAGACCTGTTACACGACCGGCAACGGAACGATGGATACCGTCGATGATATCACATTTGTCTGTGCCCATTGCTAACTGGCTGATAACTTCACTCTCTGCGAATACTGTACATGTAGAACTGATGCCTACTTCTTTTGTAGACATCGCGCCAAGTCTTCCGAGGTCTTCTACTTTAACCTCAAGAACACGGGCCATAACATCCAGGAAACGACCTGTACCTGCGGCACATTTATCGTTCATCTGGAAATTAACCATTGCACCGTTTTCGATGTGAAGAACTTTAACGTCCTGACCACCGATATCAATAACAGTGTGAACGTTCGGGAACAGGAAGCAAGCTCCTTTTGCATGACAGGAAAGCTCACTCATCTGTTTGTCTGCAATTCCTGTAAGGGAATTACGTCCGTAACCGGTTGCAAGAGTATAATGAATATCCTCTTTTGCCATACCCGCCTCAGCGAGTACCGCTTCGATCGCGCGCTGCGGACCTGTCGTACCGGTACCAACGTCTACCAGAGATTTCGCAACAATCTCTGTGCCGTCTTTTAAGATAATACATTTGGACGCTGTAGAACCAACGTCAATACCTAATGTATAAATTGCGCTCATAAAGTCCTCCGGGTTCTTCCTATTTTGTATCTTTCCATAACCTATATGGATATACTTTTCCATACTGCTTTATTATAACACACATCAGCACATTACCGCAAGTTCTAAGAAACATACAAAATGAAGATATTCTGATTTCCCCATAATTTTTTTATTAATTTATCTAAATAAAACAATATCCAGACCGGAGATCACTCTCCGGCCTGGACTTATAGTTAGAAGTATATTAACGATTGGTTAATTATTTCTTCTCGTATGTGATGAACTCACGGCAAGCACGCGGTGTTACCATCTGGTGCATCGGGCAGATGCTCTTCGGATTCTGGTAAACTGCCTCTGTGAATGCCTGAAGGTACGGACGAAGCTCTGTCATATCAACGATCTCGTCTACCATACCCATCTTAGCACAGTAAGCCGGTCTGGACTTATCTGTGTAAAGCTGGATCATCTTGTTCATCTGATCGATGATCGGAGTCATATCCTCGCCTGCCTTGGAAGCTTTAACAAGCTTTCTGGAGTACATAGCGTTAGCTGCTGTCTCACCCGGCATTACATAGTACTCACAAGCTGCTGTACCGATGGAGTAAGCGTTTGTGTTGTTACCCTGCGGACCACCAAGAACGTAGTGAGCAGCTGCAGAAGCTTTACGAAGTGTAACCTGTAAGGACGGAAGGCCGTTTGCCTCGATGGAGTAGATGAGGGACTGACCTAAGCCAAGTAACTCAGCCTTCTCAGCGTCATCGCCTACGTCGATACCTGTTGTATCCTGTAACCAGATAAGCGGAATTCTGTCACGACCGCAAAGTGTAACGAACTCGTTCATCTTGATAAGACCCTGACGGTATAATTTACCACCTGTTGTAGCCGGGGAGTTCTTGTACTCCGGATAGTTGAACAGGATACCCTGTACGTTAGCGATAACACCAACAAGGAGACCGTTGATCTTAGCGAGACCTGTTACCATCTCCGGACCGTAGCCTTTCTTGTACTCGTATAACTGAGAACCGTCAACAAGACGAGCGATTACTTCGTATACGTCGTACGGCTGTTTGCCGTTAAGCGGGATGATGCTGTAGAGGTCCTCTGCCGGGTATAACGGAGCTTTCTGCTCGTCAACACGGAAGAACTCTAAGTTGTAAGCCGGAAGGTAGCTGATGTATTTCTTGATACCGTCGATTACGCCGTAATCATCTGCGTAAACCTCACGGAAGAAACCTGTCTCATCATAGTGAACCGGAACGGAACCCGGAGCCGGAACTTTGTTTTTGCTGTTCTCGATCTGAGCTGCAACGATCTGCTCTGCAGACTCCTGATCGATGTAACCCTTCGGATTCATACCGGAAAGGATACCAGCGCCGCCTACTGCCATGTTAGCCTGGCTGTGAGCGATAAGGATTGTCGGGGAGATGGAGTGGTATCCGCCACCTGCCGGGTTTGTACCGTAGATACCAACGATTACCGGGATACCTAACTGGTTGAGCTCAGCATTACGGAAGAACGGTGTACCGCCGCCACGTCTGTTCGGGTAAACTTTATCCTGATACGGGAAGTCAACGCCTGCACAGTTAAGTAAGTAAACAAGCGGGATGTTCATCATCTTAGCAGCGTCAGAACAACGGATAAGGTTCTCAGCCTGACCCGGCTCCCATGTACCAGCCATCTTCTTGTTATCGGAAGCTACGATGTAAACCCATTTACCATTTACACGGCCAAGACCGTTGATGATGTTTGCGGAACCCATCTTGTTATCTTCCGGGTTGAAAAGGCTGTTTAACGGGCACCATGTGCCAGCATCGATAAGAGCGTTGATTCTCTGCATAGCAGATAACTGGCCCTTCTCGTTTAATTTCTCTTCTGTTGTGATACCTTTTGCAAGGATCTCTTCGATCTTAGCGTGGATATCTTTCTCGATCTCTTTAAGAGCGTCAGCGTTCTCCTGCTTCGGAGCTACTAACGGTTTACCGATTGTCGGCATTTCCTGGAAATATTTCGGCATGGAATAGAATCCCATTGTGTTTTCCTCCTAAATCTTACATTCACCTGCTGGTCCGGTATCCATATCATACAGATACCGGACTTTGCAGGACATATTTTAATATGTAACTAAATTCGCTGTGAAAAGAAAATTACTTTAACTCAGCCGGAACCTGGATGAATGCTTCACCCGGATCGATCTCCTCACGGATCATGCGGATAACTTCCGGATCCGGAGTCGGTAATTCAACAGCTCTGGATACATCGATATCGAAACCTGTGTTCTCCTGAACCATCTCCGGTGTAACACCTTTGTAGTAACCAGCAAGGTACATTCTCTTTGTCTCTTCATCGAATTTCATGAGACCAAGGTCTGTAACTACTGCGATCGGTCCACGGTTGCCCGGAAGACCTTTCTTCTCACGTCCGCCCGGTCCATCGATCCAACCCGGGGATGTAACGTAGTCGATCTTGTTGATGAAACGACGTTTCTCATGCTGGATCATGATGATTGTGTTGTTGAATGTAGCGATCGCGTTCGCACCACCGGAACCTGTGAAACGTGTCTTCGGGTTGTGGTAGTCACCGATACATGTGGAGTTTACGTTACCGTACGGGTCGATCTGAGCGCCGCCGATGAAAGCTACGATACGTTCATTGTTGTGGATCCAGTCGTTTGTCTCGAAACCGATGAAACGGATGTTCGGCCACTGGCAACCGCAGTGAGCCATGAAACGAAGGTCACCTACGGAACGCGGAACCTCGATCGGGTCACAGTCCATAAGACCGGACTCAACGATAAGGTTACATTTCGGTGCGAATAATCTTTTAGCTACAGATGCGCCGATAAGCGGAAGACCTGTACCTACGATAGCGATGTTATCGTTTGTGATGCACTGTGCGAGTGTGATCGCCTGCATCTCTTTATTAGTATACTTTGTGTAGTCAGCCATGATTAATCCTCCTTGCTTACATCTGTTGCATAGCCGTAGCCATCAGATACTTTTAACTTAAGGAGACGGTTGATACCGATCTTCTCAAGGAACTCTGCATGGTCTTTGCAACCGTAAACGTACTCGTTTAAGAATGCTTTGAAGTCTTCTTCTGTCTTAGAAGCATTACCATAAGCTTTTAAGTAAGCGTTGTCATAGTCATAGTAGTTGTAGCACTGTGTCGGGAATGCACCGTACGGTACGCAACATACTGCATCAACTGCGAAACACGGGATCTTTGTAGCCTGCGGATCACGACGGATTACTTCGTTGCTTACAAGTTCTTCACATGTAACGATAACTTTCTTAGCTGCTACTACGATATCGATATCGTGGAACTCATCACCCATAAGGACACATGTTCCGTCCGGGGATGCTTTCTGTACGTGGATGATAGCTGTGTCAAGCTTCGGAACCGGAAGACATACTGTCATCTCGCCCGGAGCAAACGGGTTCTCCATGTAAACAAATTTGTCGTTCGGAAGTTTCTCGATGCCTTCACGAACTTCTTTGCTGATTCCCCACTCGTCTACAAGACCGGAACCGATCATGAAACGTACCGGAAGGAACGGAAGACCCATAGAGGATGCATGTAACATGTACATGATAGCGTCCTGGGAGTAATCCTCGTAAATTAACTCGCCAGCTTCGATTTTTTTACGGAAACGACGGGAAACGTTTGTTACACCAGAGTCAGCTGTATAGCAGTTGATGTAAGCTTTAACACGATCTTCACCGATCATCATATCCCAGTCAGAACCAGCCGGACCAGCGTATGCGATGAAGTCTTTTTTGCCCTGACGAAGAACCTCGTATACGGCTGCCATCGGTTTTTTGTTGGTTGTAAAGCCACCGAAGGAAATGGAATCGCCATCTTCGACAAATTTAGCAACCGCATCATGTAATGTCATTACTTTATTAGCCACAATAAAGCCTCCTTAAAATTATATTTTGCAACCGCCCGCCGATTGGTGAGCGGCTGCGAATTTTAGAACAAATTACTTGAACATGAGCATGAAGAAACCAGCTGCAACTGCAGAACCGATTACACCAGCTACGTTCGGACCCATAGCGTGCATCAGAAGGAAGTTAGTCGGGTTTTCTTTCGCACCAACTGTCTGAGATACACGAGCTGCCATCGGAACAGCGGATACACCGGCAGAACCGATAAGCGGGTTGATCTTTCCGCCTGTAAGAGCGCAAAGAACTTTACCAAGAAGGATACCGCCTACTGTCGCGAATGCGAAAGCAAGAAGACCCATTGCAATGATAGCAAGTGTCTGCACACGAAGGAAGATCTCGCCGTTTGCAGTAGCACCTACTGTTGTACCTAACATGATTGTAACGATGTTACAAAGAGCGTTCTGAGCTGTGTCAGAAAGTCTGCCTGTAACGCCGGACTCACGGAAGAGGTTACCAAGCATAAGCATACCGAGAAGCGGAGCTACGGACGGAAGAAGTAAAGCACAGAAGAGTACTACGAATACCGGGAATACAACTTTCTCTACTTTGCTTACCTTACGAAGCTGTTTCATAACGATCTTACGCTCTTTCTCTGTTGTGAGAGCTTTCATGATCGGCGGCTGTACAAGCGGGATCAGCGCCATGTAGGAGTACGCTGCTACCGCGATCGGAGCTACGAGTTCCGGAGCCAGGTTGTTAGCGATATAGATCGCTGTCGGGCCGTCAGCACCACCGATGATACCGATCGCTGCACACTCACCCGGTGTGAAGAGGCCAGTTGCATTTGCGAGCATGAATGCTACGAAAATACCGAACTGAGCTGCTGCACCAAGAAGTAAGGAGATCGGGTTCGCAATAAGCGGACCGAAGTCTGTCATTGCACCTACGCCCATGAAGATCAGACACGGGAATAAGCTGGACTTAACGCCGCTGTACATGATTCTGAGAACACCGGACTGATACCAGTTCTCAGCCTCATTCATAAGGCCTGCTAACGGAAGGTTAGCAAGGAACATACCAAAAGCGATCGGAAGCAGGAGGAGCGGTTCGAACTGCTTTACGATTGCCATGTATAATAATACGAAGGAAATCAGGATCATTACTGCCTGCTGCCAGGTAATAGCGGCAAAACCGGACTGCGCCAGTAACTCACCAAATACTGAGAATACGTTCACGGGGCACCTCCTACTAGTTTAATGTAACCAGTACTGCACCTGTATCTACGGAATCACCGTTGCTAACGCTGATGGATGCTACTGTACCAGCGCCCGGAGCTACGATCTCTGTCTCCATCTTCATAGCTTCCATAACAACTACACACTGACCAAAAGCTACTGTATCGCCAACTTTAACTTTGATGTCAAGAACTTTACCCGGCATCGGAGCTTCTACTGTTGTAGCGCCTGCTGCTGCCGGAGCCGGAGCTGCTGCCGGAGCCGGTGCTGCTACCGGAGCCGGAGCCGGTGCCGGAGCTGCTACTGGTGCCGGAGCTGCTGCTACCGGAGCCGGAGCTGCTGCGATGATCGGAGCTGTTGCAACTGCTGCAGCGCCTCTGTCAAGCGGCATACGACCGTCTACTCTCTCGATTTCGATTTCATATTTTTTACCATTTAATGTTGCTACGTATTTCATATCAAATACATCCTTTCTTTTCTTTTTTCGTTAATTGGTTTGTTTTAATGAGCTACCTTTACAGTTCCTTGATGCTTACAACGCGAACGTCGCCGTCACCAGACAATCTTGCTTCTTCAGTAACTGCTGCTACCAGTACTGCATAAGCTTCTTCATCGATTGCCGGAGCCGGAGCCGCTGCGGCTGCAACTGCTGCCTTCGGAGCCTCTGGTTTGATGATTGCATTGATCACTTTAGAAATGATTACGATGGAAACCGCAATACATGCTAAACATGTAAATACAACCAGGATTCCTAAAAGAGAAATAACCACAGAGTCCATAAAGGTCATTGCCTGACCAGTCCACATAAACTCACCGCACCTCCTTCATATTCGTTTCATACTTGAAACATAAGTAAATGTGAAATTCCGTATCGTGGAATGCATTCCATATTTTTCTCAGCGCATAAGGGTGCCTGATCAAAAAACACCCACATCTAGCCTTCATTTATGAAATTCCCACAATATCTTAGCATCAGTATAGCAGTTTTCACATTAAAAGTCAACAAAGCGACAGAAAAAGAACGTCCTTTTTCCAATACAATTTCTCCTATTCTTCTTCCCCTCCAGCCCCCTGTTTTCTTTTTCACAATGCATTGACACCCGTTTATTCTTATAATAAAATAAAAGGTAATTCGTTATCCCGAAAGGAGAAAATCAATGAAAAAAATCGAAAAAGTTACCCTCATCGGCCTTGGTGCCATGGGTGTTTTCTTCGCTCCGAGAATCTCTGAAAAGCTTGGCGCAAACTTCCGTATCTTAGCAAGTGGTGCCAGAAAAGAACGTCTTGAGCAGAAAGGCGTTACAGTAAACGGCATCAACTATCGTTTCCCGATCATCACTCCGGATGTAGAAGGTGACCCGGCTGATCTTGTGATCATCGCAGTAAAAGGTTATGATCTTCCGCAGGCCATTGAAGATATCAAAAACCAGGTTGGACCGGATACTATCATCCTTTCCGTATTAAATGGTGTTGAAAGCGAAAAGCAGGTTGCTGCTGTATATGGCTGGGAACATATGCTCTATTCCTACATGCGTGTCAGCATCGTTATGAAAGACGGTAAAACAGATTTCAATCCGGAACTCGGCGTAATCCGTTTCGGCGATGCAAAGAACGATCCGGCAAACCTTTCAGAAAATGTTCTTGCATGTAAAGAACTGTTTGATGCATGCAACATCAAGAATAAAGTTGACGATGATATGTTAAAAGGCATTTGGTTCAAATTCATGTGCAACGTTGCTGAAAACATGACATGTGCGATGTTTGGTGTTCCGTTCGGTGCATTCCAGAAGAGTGATGACGCAAACTACTTCCGTAATGCTGCTATGTGGGAAGTGATCAAGATCGCAAACAAACTCGGCATCGAAATTGGCCAGGAAGAGATCGACCGTCAGAACCATACTCTTGGACGTATTCCTTATGAGAACATGCCATCCACATTACAGGATCTGAAGAACGGTAAACATACAGAAGTAGATATGTTCGCCGGTACTGTTGTAAGACTCGGAAAAGAACTGGGTGTTGAGACTCCGATCTGCGAAATGTTCTACCATGGAATCCGCCTGATCGAAGCAAGAATGTTTGGTGAGATCTAAATCTATACAAAAGAAATAAAAGAGCTGTACCATTTTTTGATGGCACAGCTCCTTTTCTTTTATTCATCCCAAGTGATCAGATTATTCCAGAGTAATGCTCCGACCTTTTCCTCTGAAAGCACATAGGCACGGGCTGAATCTTCTTTTGCTCCTATCATATACTCTTTTCGCAACGGAAAATGAGACCATTTTTCAGCAAGAACTGTTATCCCTTTTTCTGCCTCGATCTCCCAGGACAACTGCTCTCCTAATACACTTTCCGTTCGATACACAAACACACCATCAAGCAGGTTATCCACATACAAACCGGCTTTCTCTGTCATAACAAATCCTTTGGCAGGTACGTTTTTATAATAATGATATCCGGTCCTGCCCTCTCCGTTCATCTTTCCGTTTTTCCAGGTTCCTTCCGCAAAGGTGTAACGCGGTTCATCCAGGACCATAGCCTGTATCGCATGACACTCCCCTTCCGGTTTCCCATCATAAAAAGTTCCATAGAAAACCGTATTGTATCGAGTCAGAACCATTCCCTCCATTACTTCCACAGACGAAAGAGGCTTGAGATATCGGATCACGATCCCGTTTTCATACGTTTTCTCCCAATAACAATACTTATCTTCTGTCAATGTTTCAGAAAGCAGGTCCGTAAACATTTCCTCGTTCTCATTCAAAAGTCTGGCAGTATCCGCGTACTCCCCGTTTACCATCGTCCCATAAAGATTCGATAAAAGTTCTTCTTCCGTTTTACTTACCGGAAGTTCCTCTTGTATCACTTCAGTCAATGTATTCTTGATCGCTACTGTTACAGGCGGAGCATCTTCATTTCCGCCAAAACCAAAAACGAAAATAAAAAACACAGCTGCCACCACTGCCAGCACTGCCGATATTTTTATTTTATCATTTTTCCCGTTGCACATCTGTTTCTCTCTTTTCAAGTGCTCAATCCTCTCATAACAAAAACACTCAGATTGTTGGTATCTTATTTTCTACTATTATTTTATCAAAAAAGGATGCCTGCAATCAACCATCATTTGCAGACATCCTTTATATTTAAGATTATTTTAATTGTTTGTTTATCTTTTCGTTATTTTGTAAGCTTGAAAGAGCTCTTTAAGGAAACGATACGGTTGTAAACCGGCTGACCTTCCACACTGTCCTTACAGTCTACACAGTAGAATCCGTTTCTTACAAACTGGAAGCTGTCATATGCTTTTACATCCATCAGCATCGGCTCAACAAAACCTTTTACAATTGTTTTGGAATTCGGATTTAAGTTCAGAGAACCGTCTTCGTTCAGTTTACCCTTCTCTTCATCTACGATATTCTCATAGAGACGGCACTCTACTTCACCAGCTGTCGGAGCAGATACCCAGTGGATAGTTCCTTTTACTTTACGCTCTGTAAAGTTCAGACCACTCTTTGTTGCCGGATCGTAAGTACAGTGAACCACTGTTACGTTGCCGTTTTCATCAGTCTCGTAACCTGTACATGTTACGAAGTAAGCACTCATCAGACGAACTTCGTTGCCTGGGAAGAGACGGAAATATTTCTTCGGCGGCTCGATCATGAAGTCTTCTCTCTCGATATAAAGTTCGCGGGAGAACGGAACAAGTCTCTCACCCATCTCCGGGTTCTCAAGGTTGTTCGGAACCGGTAACATCTCTGTCTGGCCTTCCGGATAGTTGTCGATCACAAGTTTGATCGGATCAAGAACTGCCATCATACGCGGTTTCTTTAATTTAAGATCTTCACGGATACAGTACTCAAGCATCGCATAGTCTACGGAGCTGTTTGCTTTGGAAACACCAACAAGATCTACGAACATACGGAGAGCTTCCGGAGTGTAACCCCTTCTTCTTAAAGCAGCGATGGAAACAAGACGCGGATCATCCCAACCGTCTACAATGCCGTCCTCTACTAATTTTTTGATATATCTCTTACCTGTAACAACGTTTGTCAGGTAAAGTTTTGCGAACTCGATCTGACGCGGCGGGTTCTCAAATTCACACTCTCTAACTACCCAGTCGTATAACGGTCTGTGATCCTCAAACTCAAGAGTACAAATGGAGTGTGTAATGTTCTCGATCGCATCCTCGATCGGATGAGCAAAGTCATACATCGGGTAGATGCACCACTTGTCACCTGTATTGTGGTGATGCATGTGAGCCACACGGTAGATAACCGGGTCACGCATGTTGATATTCGGAGAGGACATATCGATCTTCGCACGAAGAACTTTTTCGCCGTCTTTGTAAACGCCATTTCTCATATCCTCGAACATCTTTAAGTTCTCTTCCACGCTTCTGTCACGGTACGGGCTGTTTTTACCCGGTGTGTTGAAGTCGCCTCGGTACTCTCTGATCTGCTCTGCTGTAAGATCACATACAAATGCTTTTCCCTTCTTAATAAGAAGAATTGCGCACTCATACATCTTCTCAAAGTAATCAGAAGCAAAGAACAGTCTGTCATCAAACTCTGCACCAAGCCACTTCACATCAGCAATGATGGACTCAACATACTCTGTTTTCTCTTTTGTCGGGTTTGTATCATCGAAACGAAGATTGAACTTACCGCCATACTCTTTTGCAAGTCCGGAGTTTAAGATAATAGACTTTGCATGTCCGATATGAAGGTAGCCGTTCGGCTCCGGTGGGAATCTGGTCTGTACG
>JAFYOD010000149.1 GCA_017556515.1 Lachnospiraceae bacterium | reverse complement strand
CGGAATGTCAGAAGTATATAAGGCTAAGTGCCATAAACTCAACCGCATGGTTGGTGTCAAAGTATTAAAAGCTGAATTCACCACAGATGCAGGATTCGTAAGTAAGTTTAAAATGGAAGCTCAGGCTGCAGCCGGTATGTCCCATCCCAATATCGTAAACATTTACGATGTTATTGACGAGGGCGATTTACACTGTATCGTTATGGAGCTTGTTGAGGGCATCACATTAAAAAACTATATTGCAAAAAAAGGACATCTTGGTGTGAAAGAGTCTATTGGTATTGCAATTCAGGTTGCACAGGGAATCGAAGCTGCTCATGATCAGCATATCATTCACCGTGATATTAAACCGCAAAACATGCTGATCTCCAAAGATGGAAAAGTAAAGGTTGCTGACTTTGGTATTGCGAGAGCTGTTTCATCCCAGACAATGAACTCTACGGTCGTAGGTTCGGTTCATTATGTTTCTCCGGAACAGGCAAGAGGCGGTTTTGTCGATGCCAGAACGGATATCTATTCTCTTGGTATTACCATGTTTGAGATGCTGACAGGAAAGGTTCCGTTCGAGGGGGAAAATACAGTAACGGTAGCCCTTGCGCATCTGGAAGAACCGATTGTACTTCCAAGTATGTTGAATCCGGAAATCCCTCCGGCGCTCGAACAGATCATCTTGAAATGTACGGAGAAAAAGCCGGAAAACCGTTATGCATCCATTAGTGATCTGATCAGTGATCTTAGAAAAGCTTTGTTGAACCCGGATGATATTTCAATTGGTGCGGCAGCTGCACCGGAATTGACATCTGATACGATCATGATCAGTAAAAAGGAAATGGATATTATTACCTCCCGTGCTGAAAAGACAGAGACAAAGAAAAAGAATAAATTTGAAAAAGAAGAACTCTATGTAGATGACAGATACGAAGAGGAATCCTCCACACATCTTGAGAAACTGTTGACTGCATTTGGAGTGATCGCGGCGATTGCAGTTGTTGCAATTGTCGTAGTTGTATTTTCAAAAATTGGCGGTTTGTTTAAAGACAATAATACGCATGGAAGCGATAGTCAGACTACGATAGAAGCAGAGATCAGCCAGAAGGAAGTTCTTATGCCGAATCTTGTAGGAGACACACAGGATGACGCTGAACGCAAACTGGCAGAACTGGATCTAAAGATGAAGGTAATTCTTGAAAATAGTGATGAAGTTGCCAAAGGAACGATCATTTCTCAGGAAAATGCACCGGATTCAGTGATACCACGATATTCTAGCATCATTGTTACTGTCAGTGGCGGATCAGATAAAGTTGAACTTGAAGGACTTGGTTTAACTGAGATGACACTTGATACGGCGGTTAGACTGATCGAAGGAAAAGGTTTAAAAGCAACCGTTGTAGAAGAGAACCATGAGTCTGCGGTTATAGGATCAATCTTAAGATATGAGCCACTTGATAAAGCCTCTCTTGGTGATACAGTTACCTTATATGTCAGCAAAGGACCTGAGATCGCGACTGTTGCGGTGCCGAAATTGGAAGGTCAGTCGACAGACTGGGCTGTTCAGTTACTGACTTCTTCAGGTCTTGTAACCGGCTCTATCACAGAGGAGCATCACGATACAGTT
>JAFYOD010000148.1 GCA_017556515.1 Lachnospiraceae bacterium | reverse complement strand
TTTACCTGTCTGATCATGCTGTCTGTTTTGGATATGATGGTGTTTGACATAAAATTTTCTCCTTTGTGTTTTGAATTTCAATTGGTCGTTATGTGCGTGCAATATGCTCTCCTGTAATTTCAGAAAAGCAGACTGCAAAAGATAGGGGCTGGCGCGGCTCATGGACTTCCGGCATCACCTTCTTTCTGTTCGGCCAATCTGTCCGGTAAATCTTCTTCATCCGGCTGTGGTGTAATCTCCAGAGAAAACCTGTGATAAGTCTTCTGCGAGGGACATTCCATAACTAACTCAGTTAATATAGTTTTTCTCTTGCAGTCGTCTGATAAAAGAGATAAGATATATCGTGCACGCGCACATGACGCACACGCGTATTTTTGTAGTGAAAGTGCACGGACGACTTCCCGGACGATTTTCACAAGATGGGATTTCGGCACGCACCGGATATTTTCAGGCACAACAATCTGCTCGCAGACCGGAGATTTTTCACTGTTATGGCACGCAGGAACAGGCGTATTTTCCGTATCGGATACCACAAAATTTTCCTCTGTCTCCTGTTCATTCCGGCACGCAGAAACCTGAATTTCGATATGCAGAGACAGTGCCACATTGTCACGATCAATTACCATTTCCGGCATTTCAAACATGGTGGGCAGATAGTTTTTCATATAGATTGCGGTACCGTATTTGCCCGGAAACGCAACCAGTTCCATGTAACCAAGCTCCTGCAGTTTCCGCAGAACACGGCCGGTGGTAGATTTGCTGATGCCCCAGCGTGTGCAAAGGGGATCATAGCTGATCAGCGGAGAATGGCTGCCGTTGCGGAAATAAACAACAGGACCTTCGGCAGATCCAGCTATATGGCGGTCACAGTAAATGGCATTGATCCACAGGTCGAGAACAATATCCATCTCAGAGCATTTGCCTTTGCCCATGAAGTCGTTTACCATGCTGTACGGAAAAAAGAAAAAACCGTCTTCCTTGGTGCAGGATGCGGTATCTTCGACAGCGGTATTGAATTGGTGCCAGTTCAGAATCTTATACTTCACATATCTGCCGCGATGGAGCAGAGTGAACGTAATCAGCTTCTCCGCCTGCATTGCTTCGAGCAGTGCGATGGTGCTTTTGTCCGTTTTACAGCGGAACAGGCGTGCCAGATCTTTCACGGGCATAAGCCATTCGCCGGAAGCAACTGCATAACAGATGCCGTCAATGACGACTCTTGATGTGCGGAAATTGGCACGGGAACAAAGCATCATAAAATAAAACAGATGTGATTCGCCGTTGGTCCGGACATTCTGATCGGCTGCGAGACGCTCCAGAAAGGCACGGTACATACGGATGCGGGAATAGGTGAGAAGCTGCTGGGCTTTCAGTTGATAATGCATATTTTACCTCCAAAAATGAAATCCGATGAATACCGAAAAACGGCTCCACCGGATCGGTTTACCAATTAATTACAGTTGATTATCCCGTGTTTGTCTAACCGGACGAAAGAATTTGTCTAACCGATTTCTAACCAACGTGCAGAAAACGTGCAGACGGGGTAATTGAGTATAATGCTATTCGACAATATATGACAGTGTTTTATCAGGGGATTGTGTGCAGTTTGTACTAAAAAATCAATAAAAACCATAAAAGATCAGCCTTTTGCTCCATTCGGGACCAAGAGGCCGCTGGTTCGAATCCAGTCACTCCGATTAAAAAACAGTCAGAATTCACAGTTTTTATGTGAGATTTCGGACTGTTTTTTGTTTTTGTTGAATCGATTGTTGTGACGTTTCTACAAATCGTTTGTCAATGCCGGTGTACCTTCCATTAGAACTAAGCCGCTTTTCTAGTATATTGCCAAGTTAGAAATAAGCAATAGACAAAAGCTCTCAAATATGATAAACTAAAAACAAGAACATATTTGAGGTAAGGCAAATGAATCAAAAATACATCGTAACATTAACCGCCGAAGAACGGGCATTCCTTG
>JAFYOD010000147.1 GCA_017556515.1 Lachnospiraceae bacterium | reverse complement strand
GTGCAGTATGTGGGTTATCCGTATGTATATGGCGGAAACAGCCTGACAGGCGGTATCGACTGTTCAGGATTCTCACAGCAGATCCTTGCAAAATTTGGAATTTCTCTTCCAAGAACATCCAGAGAACAGGCAAACTGCGGACGTGCGATCTCTTCCGGTGAGATGAGACCGGGTGATCTGATCTTCTATGCAGGAAGCGGAGGAACCATTAATCATGTAGCGATCTACATTGGCAACGGACAGGTTTGTCATGCATCCAATGCAAAAACAGGTATTAAGATTTCTACATGGAATTACAGAACTCCGGCAAGAATCCGAAATGTGATCGGAGACTAAGAACTCCAATTTCCATGCACACATTTTCAAATAAACCATATGATATAGTACAAACCTAAATAAATGGAGATTATTCATATGGCATGTAATAGAAATTGTAGTGGGTGTAACGGTAACTGGAATAACGGAGGACGCAGCGGCTGCGGAACATGGAACGGATGGAACCGTTGGAATGGCGGCTGCAATGGCTGCAGATGTGGTGGGTGCGGAGTCTGGGCAAACTGGAACGGCAATGGCTGTGCAGGATGCGCAAACTGGAATCCATGCGGATTTGCGTCAGCAGTATCTTCAGCAGCAACAGCAGAAAACAACTGTAATTCCTGCAGCTGTGAATAAGCATTAGCGCGGTTATGATCTGGGGCAGTATCATAGTGATATGGTACTGTCCCTTGTTATATTTTTTGGACAATTCGCATAGAATGAACCAATATATCGGGTTGTCAGTTATCAGGTACTCTGATATAATAAAAATGTTTACGGGGTATGGCGCAGTTGGTAGCGCGCTCGTCTGGGGGGCGAGAGGTCGCGAGTTCAAGTCTCGTTGCTCCGAGTACGAAAAGAAACGTGAGGCTGTGTCTTTTTGGGCACAGCTTTTTAAGTCCTTAGCAGAAATACAGGAGGAAAAAGATGGAGACAAGAGTAGCTGTTATGAGTATTATTGTTGAAGATCCGGCTTCCGTGCAGGAAATGAATGAATTGCTGCATCAGTATGGAGATTATGTGATCGGAAGAATGGGGATCCCGTATCGTAAAAAAGGGATCAATATTATCAGTATTGCTTTGGATGCTCCACAGGATGCGATCAGTGCATTATCAGGAAAGATCGGAAAACTGTCCGGTGCAAGTTCGAAGGTGGCATATTCCAATACCGGAAAGAAATAGTACCGGAATAACTTTTGAGGTTTGGATTGCTTGCAAACCATACGTGAACTTGGTATAATAAATACGACGTGCAATGGTGCAAATGGTGCATGAAGAACGAAGTGCCAAGTCACCAAAGTGATAGATTTTTTACTATATGGAGGAAAAGTTTTATGCAGTACAGAAAAATGGGTAATACTGGTATTGAAGTATCCGCTCTTGGCTTTGGATGTATGCGTCTTCCGATCAATGAAGACAAGACTATCAACGAAGAGAAAGCGATCGCTATGATCCGTCATGCTATTGACAATGGTGTGAACTATGTAGATACAGCATATCCGTACCACCAGGGTACAAGTGAGATCGTAGTTGGAAAAGCATTACAGGATGGTTACAGAGAGAAAGTATATCTTGCAGATAAGATGCCGATGAACGTTGTTACATCTGCAGAGCATTTCGATGAGATCTTAGATGAGCAGCTTGCAAAATGCGGTACAGATCATTTTGATTTCTATCTTCTTCATGCATTAAACCGTGAGCGTTTTGAACAGAAAGTAAAACCGTTCGGTCTTGTACAGAAGATGGCAGAGGCAAAGGCTTCCGGTAAAGTTCGTCATATCGGTTTCTCTTTCCACGATGACCTTGATACATTCAAAGAGATCATCGACTGTTTTGATGGCTGGGATTTCTGTCAGATCCAGTACAACTACATCAACACACATCACCAGGCCGGTACAGCAGGATTAAAATATGCAGCTTCCAAGGGTCTTGGCGTTGTGATCATGGAGCCGCTTCTCGGCGGTAAACTTGCAAATCTGGCTCCGCACGTTGCTGCAGCATTTCCGGAGAACAAATCCCACGTTGAGTACGCTCTCGACTGGTTATGGGATCAGGAGGAAGTATCCCTTCTCTTAAGTGGTATGACAGAGCCGGAGCAGGTAGAGCAGAATCTTGAGTATGCTTCCAGAAGCAGCATCGGTATGGTTACAGAGGAAGAGAAAGCGATCTATGCGAACGCAAAAGAAATCTTTGACAGAGCATCTTTAGTTGACTGTACAAAGTGTGAGTATTGTATGCCGTGTCCGTTCGGCCTCAATATCCCGGGTATTTTTGCAGCTTACAACAAGAGCGCAAGCCACGGTATGGCAGTAGGTAAGGCTGAGTACGAGGCACAGGAGACAAAGGCGGATGCATGTCGTGCATGCCGTCGCTGTGAGCAGGTATGTCCGCAGAATATCAAGATCAGCGAAGTAATGCCGAAAGTTGTAAAGACTTTTGCATAATAAACAGCAACACATTTGGCCGGCGCTTTATAGTGCCGGCCGGATGTATATGTATGAATGATCGATAAAAATACAAGAAGGATCGGAAGTGATCCTGTAGAATGGAGGCCCTAATCATGTCAGAAGGTAAGAAGAAAGAGTTTGATAAAAAAGAATTGAAAGCGAAGATTGAAAAAGCAACTGAGCGATTAAGTCTTTTAGAGCGTCAGGCCAGAGAGGCAAAGATCCCGATCTTGATCACTTTTGATGGCTTTAGCGCGGCAGGAAAAGGACTCCAGATCAATCGACTGATCCAGGCGATGGATCCGCGAGGCTTCGATGTATTTGCGTTTGGAAAAGAGGGCGAAGAGTCCAAGATGCATCCGTTCCTTTGGAGATATGCGATCCAGACTCCGGCCGACGGAAGGATTGCTATTTTTGATACCAGCTGGTACCGCCATGTACAGAAGGATCTGTTTGACGGAAAGACAAAAGAATCCGAGTTAGACGATGCCTTTTATGATATTTGCGCGTTTGAGCAGCAGTTGATCGACAGCGGAATGGTACTGATCAAACTGTTCCTTTCTATTTCTCAGAAAGAGCAGAAAAGACGTTTTGAAAAATTAGAAGATTCGAAAGAGACATCATGGCGTGTAAACAGCAACGACTGGAAGAGAAATGCCCAGTATGAGAAGTTTGAGAAGATCAATGAAAATATGATCGCACGCTCTGAAAATAAACAGGCGCCTTGGATCATCATTGATGCCAATGAAGGCGAGACAGCCAGTCTTGCGATCATGCTGGCAGTGATCGAGCGTCTTGAAAAAGCATTGGCAGATCATGCAAAAGGAAACCGATCCGGCAAGTATACGGGACCGATCCCGGAGAAGGATCAGTACAAGAAGGGAATTCTTTCCAAAGTAGATCTGACCAAATCATTAGAAAAGAAAGAATATAAGGAGAAGCTGGACAAGCTTCAGAAAAAGATAGAGAAGCTGCATAGTGAACTGTACCGTCAGAGAATTCCGGTGGTGCTTTGTTTCGAGGGCTGGGATGCAGCAGGTAAAGGCGGTGCGATCAAACGCCTTACCAGCCACATGGATCCACGAGGCTACAAAGTATGTCCGACTCCGGCACCGAACAGTGTGGAGAAGGCACATCATTATTTGTGGCGTTTCTGGAACAATGTTCCGAAAGACGGTCACATTGCGATCTACGATCGTACCTGGTACGGTCGTGTTATGGTAGAACGTATTGAAGGATTCTGCACAGAAGATGACTGGAGAAGGGCATACAAAGAGATCAATGATTTCGAGGCACATCTGATCCATTCCGGTGCAGTTGTTCTGAAATTCTGGATCGATATTGATAAAGACGAGCAGGAAAGACGTTTTAATGAGCGTGTGATCAATCCGGCGAAACAGTGGAAGATCACAGATGAGGACTGGAGAAACCGTGAAAAATGGGATCGATATGAGGAAGCGGTAAATGAGATGATCGCAAATACATCTACAGAAGCAGCTCCTTGGATCGTTGTGGAAGGAAACTCCAAGTTATATGCTCGTATTAAGGTGCTGAAAGCAGTTGTAAAAACACTGGAAGAGAAAATTGAAGAAGTAGAAAAAGTGAAGGGCTAATATGGGAAAAGTCATAGTAATCGGCGGTGGAGCGGCAGGAATGGCAGCAGCGATCGGTGCAGCTCAGTCCGGTCATTCTGTAACGCTTTATGAAAAAAATGAAAAGCTCGGCAAAAAGATCTATATTACCGGTAAAGGCCGCTGTAATGTGACCAATGCCTGTGATACAGAGGAGTTGTTTGGCAATGTGGTAACCAATGGAAAGTTTCTGTACAGTGCGATCTATGGATTTACCAATTTTGATATGATGGATATGATGGAGGAAAGCGGCTGTCATTTAAAGACAGAGCGTGGAAACCGTGTATTCCCGGTATCGGACAAAGCTTCCGATGTTATTTTTGCATTGGAGAGAAAAATGAAGAGTCTTGGTGTGGACATCCATCTGAATGAGCCGGTAAAAGAGCTGATCATGGAAGATGGCGTGTGCAAAGGTGTCGTTCTTGAAAAGAGCAAGCGTAAGGTCACAGCAGATTCTGTAGTGATCGCGACCGGAGGATTTTCCTACCAGACAACCGGTTCCACAGGTGACGGTTATGAATTCGCGAAGGCAGCAGGCCATACAGTTACAGAACTTTCTCCGGCGCTGGTTCCGTTCATCAGTGCAGAAGAGGATGTTCGTGCATTACAGGGACTTTCTCTGCGCAATATCGCAGTTACTGTATACAATGGAAAGAAAGTACTCTGGAAAGAGTTCGGAGAGATGTTATTCACCCACTTTGGCGTGAGCGGTCCGGTTGTACTGAGTGCCAGCAGCTATGCAGCGAAGGCTCTGAAAAAGAACCCGCTCGTTATGGATATCGATCTGAAACCGGCACTTACCAGAGAGCAGCTGGATGCACGTATCTTAAGAGATTTTGATGAGGCAAAGAACAAGCAGTTTAAAAATGCATTAAATCAGTTATATCCGGCAAAGATGATCCCGGTGATCATTGCACGAAGCGGGATCAATCCGGAAAAACAGGTCAACGAAGTGACAGCTGTGGAGCGTGAACGTTTGCTGTCCATTACAAAGGCATTCCGTGTGACACTGACCGGTCTCCGCGGCTTTAATGAGGCAATCGTAACACAGGGCGGTGTTTCTGTAAAAGAAGTCAATCCGTCCACTATGGAGTCCAAGAAAGTATCCGGATTGTATTTTGCAGGAGAAGTTCTGGATCTTGATGCAGTGACCGGCGGTTTCAACTTACAGATCGCATGGTCTACCGGAATGCTGGCAGGCAGAAGCTGTCAGTAAAATATGAATAAATTTCCGAATTCGGAAGTATAATACGAGGAGGACAATATGTCTTTTAACGTGGCAATTGACGGCCCGGCAGGAGCCGGAAAGAGCACTGTGGCAAAGGCAGTGGCAAAAAAACAGGGATTTATCTATGTAGATACCGGTGCTATGTACCGTGCGATGGCTTTGTATTTTATTAGAAAAGAAATCGATACGAATGATGTTGCGTGCATCTGCTCAAAGTTAGATGAGATCGAGATTTCACTGGCATATGAAGAAGGTGTTCAGCAGGTATTTTTAAATGGTGAAAATGTATCCGGTCTGATCCGTACCGAGGAAGTCGGAATGGCAACTTCCACAATCTCCAAGATTAAAGAAGTACGTGAGAAGATGGTGGCGCTCCAGCAGGAGATCGCAAAGACAACGGATGTTGTGATGGATGGCAGAGATATCGGAATGTGGGTACTTCCGAATGCAGATGTAAAGATCTATATGACAGCAAGTTCCATCGAGCGTGCAAGAAGACGTCACAAAGAGCTTTTAGAAAAAGGCGGTACCAAAACACTGGAAGAGATCGAGCAGGATATCATAGCCAGAGATTATCAGGATATGAACCGTGAGAATTCTCCGCTGGTACAGGCTCCGGATGCAACTTATCTGGATACCTCTGATATGAACCTGGAGCAGGTTATCGAGGCGATCATGAAGATGATCGACGACAAAAAAGCAGCCGTTTAAGGAGGAACCTATGGAAGTGATCGTTGCAAAGACAGCCGGTTTCTGTTTTGGTGTAAAAAGGGCTGTTGAGAAGGTTTATGAACAGATCGAAAATGGGAAAAAACCGATCTATACTTATGGCCCGATCATTCACAATGAAGAAGTGGTTCGAGACTTAAGTGAAAAAGGTGTCGGAGTGATCGACACAAAAGAAGATCTGGCAGCGCTGAAAGAGGGCGTTGTTGTGATCCGTTCCCATGGCGTTGGAAAAGAGATCTATGATATTCTTGAAGGAAATGGAGTAGAGATCGTTGATGCAACATGCCCGTTTGTGAAAAAGATTCACAACATTGTTGCAGAGCAGAGCGCAGCAGGCCGTCATGTGATCATCGTCGGTGATGCAAAGCACCCGGAGGTTCAGGGAATCAGAGGCTGGGGTGATGCCAATACAAAAGTGATCGATTCTTATGAGGAATTTGAAAATTTGGCAATTTCACCAAAAGTACAACTGTGTCTGGTGGCTCAAACGACATTTAATTACAATAAATTTCAAGAATTAGTTGAAAAAATTTCAAGAACGAGTTATGATATAAATGTTTTAAATACAATTTGCAATGCGACACAGGAAAGACAGGTGGAAGCAAAGAAAGTAGCTTCTCAGGTAGAAGTGATGCTGGTGATTGGAGGTAAGCATAGCTCCAATACTCAGAAACTATACGAGATCTGCCAGAAAGAATGTAAGAATACATATTACATTCAAACAATTGGCGACTTAAATCCTGAATGTATTAGTTCGGCGTGCAATGTAGGTATTACGGCAGGGGCGTCAACCCCGAATAATATTATCGAGGAGGTTCATACTAATGTTAGAGTTAAGTTTTGAACAGATGTTAGAAGAGTCTTTAAAGACAATACGTACAGGAGAGGTTGTTACTGGTAAGGTCATCGACGTTAAAGAAGATGAGATCGTTTTAAATATCGGCTACAAAGCAGATGGCATTATCCCGCGCAGCGAGTACACAAATGAGTCTAACGTAGACTTAAGAACTCTTGTACAGGTTGGCGAAGAGATGGAAGCTAAAGTTCTTAAAGTGAACGATGGCGAAGGTCAGGTTGCTCTTTCTTATAAGAGACTGGCTGCAGACAGAGGCAACAAGAAGCTTGAGGAAGCTTTCGAGAACAAAGAAGTTCTTACAGCTAAAGTTGCTCAGGTTCTTGACGGTGGCTTAAGCGTGATCGTAGATGAAGCTAGAATCTTCATCCCGGCTAGCCTTGTTTCCGACGTATATGAGAAAGATCTTTCCAAATATGCTGGTCAGGAAATCGAATTCGTTATCACAGAATTCAATCCGAAGAGAAGAAGAGTGATCGGTGATCGCAAACAGCTCGTAGCAGCTAAGAAGGCAGAGCTTCAGAAGGCTCTCTTCGAGAAGATCACAGTTGGTCAGACAGTTGAAGGTACAGTTAAGAACGTTACAGATTTCGGTGCATTCATCGATCTCGGCGGCGCTGACGGTCTCCTTCACATCTCCGAGATGTCCTGGGGCAGAGTAGAAAGCCCGAAGAAGGTATTCAAGGTAGGCGACAAAGTTACAGCTTTAATTAAAGATATCAACGGCGAGAAGATCGCTCTCTCCATGAAATTTGCTAACACAAATCCGTGGGCAAACGCTACAGAGAAATACGCAGTTGGCAACGTAGTATCCGGTAAGGTTGCTCGTATGACTGACTTCGGTGCATTCGTAGAGTTAGAGGCAGGCGTTGACGCTCTCCTTCATGTTTCCCAGATCTCCAAAGAGCACGTTGCTAAACCGGCAGACGTACTTGCAATCGGTCAGGAAATCACAGCTAAGATCGTTGACTTCAACGAGGAAGGCAAGAAGATCAGCTTAAGCGTTAAAGCTATGGAAGCTCCGGCAGCAGCTGAAGAGGCTCCGGTAGAGGAATAATCTTTAGAAATTCAAAGAGCATTGTAGTTTTGCTACAGTGCTCTTTTTATGAGTATAAAGGAGATCGATGAACAGTATGGATTTATCAAAAAAGACAGAGGATGATGTTCAGGAAGTGATTACTGAAAACATCGATGGAAAAGAGCAGAAATCAAAGAAAGCCCTTCGAGATCTGTTGGTGGTTATTTTATTGTTTGCGGCATTTCCGATTGTGTTGCGAGGCGGTGGTGCGATCCTTGGCATAGTGCTGGCAATTATGGTTGTTATAGCAGGTGTGATCATGCTGCCGTTTAGTGCGACATTAGGACTTTTATTTGCCGGCGGTCTGGAATTATTTTTGGGAATTCGTTCTTTCTCGCAAAATGGTGCAGACAGTATATCTACGGTTGGATTAGGAGCATTGCTCCTTGGATTAGGAGTGGCAGCATTATTCCTTTCCATTAAATTTTATAAAAAGAGTATTCCGTGGGTTATCAAAAAAATCAAGGGCTGTTCCGACAGGATCAAAGCCTTTGCAGATAAGAACGGAAAAATTTAATTTTCTTTTTGATTTTTTTCACCCTTTTTTCACAGGTTTTTGTTATGCTTGGTTCCATAGTAAGGAAGTAAGTATAAGAATCGTGAAGAAAGGGTGTATTTTTATGAGAAAGAAACTTAGAACAGGACTTGTATTTGTCGGCATGGCAGCGATGCTTGCGGGATGTGGTCAGAGTGCAGCGACAGCAACAACTGCCGTGGCAGCAGCGACAACAGAGTCAGCCACAGAAGCAGCTACAGAGGCGGCTGAAACAGTAGTCACTCAGGAAGCAGCTGTAATCGAAGGAGCGGTAAATATTATTCTTTCTGATGATGGAATTACAGTAGATGGAGAAGATATTTCTGCAAATACAGAAGATGCGGTATATGCTGCCAACGATATCGTATATTATGAAGCAGGAAAAGATTTCAAATATGGAGAAGGAACTGCAGAGGATGAGCATTCCAAAGAAGAGGCAGATGCTCATACGGTTGTACATATCACAAAACCGGGAACTTATGCAGTAAGCGGTAAAATTTCCGCTGGACAGATCGCTATTGATCTTGGCAAAGAGGCAGAGGAAGATCCGGAAGCAGTGGTAACACTGGTTCTCAATGGTGCCGATATTACTTGTACAGTAGCACCGGGTGTGATCTTCTATAATGTATATGAGTGCGGAAGCGATGACGCGGAAACAGCTACAAAGGATGTGGAAACAACAGCTGCAGGAGCCAATGTAGTGATTGCTGATGGAACAGTAAACAACGTTTCCGGTTCCTATGTTGCAAGAATTTATAAGTCCATCGAGCTCAATGAGGCAGGAACAGAAGTGATCGATAACAAGAAGCTTCACAAATATGATGCTGCATTCTATTCTAAAAAGTCTATGAATGTGACAGGTGGAGAAGAAGGTACAGGCATTTTAAATATCAAAGCAGAAAACGAAGGTCTGGACTCCGAACTTCATCTGACATTAAACGGTGGCAATATCAATATCGTATCCGGCAATGACGGTATCAATACCAACGAGGATTATGTTTCTGTAACAACACTCAATGGAGGTACACTGAAAATTAAGGTGGATGGCAGCACAGGTGAAGGTGATGGTATTGACTCCAACGGATGGCTTGTGATCAATGGAGGAACTTTGATCTCTGAAGGTTGTGGATTTAGTATGGATGCAGGCATCGACTCTGATATGGGTATCCATATCAATGGAGGTACTGTGATCGCATCCGGAAATATGCTGGATCACATTTCTGAGAGTGATCAGAACTATGCGGTATTCACATTTGTGGACAGAAAAGGCAATGGTGAAACGATTACATTAAAGGATGCAGACGGAAATGAAATTCTTTCCTGTGCTCCGGAAAATGCATTTACATATCTGGTTCTTTCTGATGAAGCTATGACAGAGGGCACTTATACTCTTTGGGCAGGCGATACTCAGCTTTCCGGTACAGAAGGAGAAGGAATAGGAGGATTCCCGGGAATGCCGGGAGGATTCGGCCAGGGCGAATTTAAACCGGAGAATATGCCGGAGGGATTCAATCCGGAGAATTTCAAACCGGAAAACATGCCGGAAGGATTCAATCCGGAGAATTTCAAACCAGAAAACATGCCGCAGGGCATGACACCTCCGCAGAACATGACACCTCCGCAAGGAGGAAAAGGTCCTCAGGGAGGCGGACGTCCGGGCGGACGTGGCGACCGTGAGAACCGTGGCCAGATGGAAAGCAAAGAATCTTCCAATGAATTTGCAATTTCTGCGGGTGGAAGTTATTTCTCTTCCGTAGGCGAAGCAAAATAAGAATAAGTATAAATTTGGAAAAATCGGGCATACTGGTATTAGGTACGAACATAGGAAGTGATTTAGGAGGAAAAAGATCATGACCAAAAAGAAACAGGAGCCGATTGATCCTAACAATCTGAAACCGGAAGACCAAATGAAGTTCGAAATTGCGACAGAGCTTGGACTGGCAGATAAAGTCATAGAACATGGATGGCGAAGTCTGACATCCAAGGAAAGCGGTCGTATTGGTGGTCTGGTAACGAAACGAAAACGTGAGGCTGCAGCAAAAACTGCGGAGTAACAAAGAAAAGGAATCGATTCATTCGTTTGACGATTCCTTTTTTTGTTGTGTAATGTTATAATATACAGATAAAGTCTTTGTATAAATGACAGGGGGATATTATGAAGATCAGAGAGTTTGGACTCAATAAAAAAGGCGAACATTCAAATGTATATATTTTCGAAAATCAGAATGGCATGGAGATGCATGTTTCTGATTTCGGAGCTACACTGCATGCACTTCTCGTTCCGGATAAACAGGGTGTGAAGCGAGACGTGGTTCTTGGATACGATGATCCGGCAGGCCATGAAGGTCCGTTGGGAACGTTTTTTGGCGCAACGGTTGGAAGACATGCAAATCGAATTGGAAAAGCTACATTTACTTATGGCGGGATCCAGTATCAGTTAGATAAAAATAATGGAAATAACAACTTGCACAGTGGTCTGGATTTTTGGAGTTTCCGTGTATGGGATGTAAAGGAAACAAGTGAGAACAGCATCACATTTTTCTTACATAGTCCGGATGGAGACCAGGGATTTCCGGGCAATGTGGATGTGACAGTAACGTACACATT
>JAFYOD010000146.1 GCA_017556515.1 Lachnospiraceae bacterium | reverse complement strand
TTTTTATATCCGGAAAAGTACTGGAAGCAGATCAACTTTTATTACAATGCCAATAAGGCCTGGATCCCTGTCCGCCAGACAGAAAAGATCCAGACTCTGGAATGGCAGCAAAAACACCGTATGGAGTTTATTGAGATGCTTCAAAAGGAAAAACGGTTATCGTAATCGGAGCGTTTTCCATAATAGGATTCGAGGAAATTGATGTAGACGTGGGCTGCCTTGGGCAGTTCACGGTCTTTTAAATGGATATAATACATGGAATAACCAAAGTCGTGCTTTTCACGGGCTGCCAGTTCAGTCGGAAGAGGCAGAGATGCCAGGCGATAGAGGGATTCCTGTTCTAAGATCGGAGAGGTTCCGATACCAATATAGTCAGTCATCGTAATGATATTGTGGAGAACTGCGCGATTATGTACTGTGATGATCTGTTTAAAACGATTGAGATCGAATAGAGTGACAGGTTCATCACTGATCATGGAAGATTCGGAAGCATGTATATCCGGATCGGAATGTTTTGGATATACAACAAGATTGTACTGATAAATATCTTCCAATGTCAGTTCCTCTGTTTTTTGTGTCAATGGATGATCGATCCTGGTCAAAAGCCAGATGTCATTTGAAAAGACTTTGTGATAGGCAATTCTTCTTGCTTCAAGCAACTCAAAGGTACTTTGGCTCATCTTATTGCTTAACAGCAGTACTCCGATATCAGCACGCTGCGTATAAATATCATGGATTACATCCAGATTACTAGATTCCTTATAGGTAAAACGAAGTGAAGTATCGGGGATTGCATTGATCATACGGATAAAAGTGTCGATGGAATGAGAAAATGTACCGGATGCAACGCGAAGTCGATAACTGTCTCTTCGGTCTTCAAACTCTTTTTCGAATCGTTTGGCATTATCCAGAAGATCCTTGGCCATGTCCACAAACAGACGGCCGGATTCAGTCAGAGAGATCCCTTGTTTGTTTCTTGAAAAAATGGATAAATGGTATTCGTCCTCGATCTCCCGCAAGATCTTGCTGAGATAAGGTTGAGAAACAAACAGATTTTGTGCGGCTTTTGATATGGAACCACAGTTGGCAATTTCTACAATATACTGTAAATGTTGTAAATTCATAGAGACCTCCGAATGAGAATTTTATATGCATAACTAATTTGTTATATCATGATAAACACTTGGAATTTGTCATAGATTCCTATAAATGCTATAATTTTGACGTATATAAAAATTATATTTATTCTGAAATAGTATGTCAATATAGATATATGTGACATGGAAAACGATGGATTTAAAGGACAAGCTATTGACAAAAATAAATATAATGTTAAAATGATACAATATGCTGCTATGGTAAAGTAGCGCATTGAAAACAAGGAGGATAACATGGATAAGAAACAGTTTGTTACCCAGGCGATTGAAGAGAAACAGGACCTGATCGTAAATGTCAGTGATCAGATCTTTGATTTTGCAGAGATTGGTTTCCACGAGTTCAAAACAGCAGCTCTTTATGAAAAAGTTTTAAAAGAAGAGGGCTTTGAAGTAGAGATGGGACTTGCAGGCATGCCGACTGCATTTAAGGCGACATACGGCGAAGGAAAGCCGGTGATCGGTCTTCTTGCAGAGTATGATGCGCTTCCGGAACTTTCCCAGATCGGCGGTATTACAGAGCGTAAGCCGAGACCGGAAGATCCGAATCCGGATGGACACGGTTGTGGTCATAACTTATTAGGCGCAGGTACATTTGCGGCAGCTCTTGCTATGAAAAAGTATCTTGAAGAGAACCCGGGAAAAGGTACAGTAGTATTATTCGGTTGTCCGAGTGAAGAAAAAGGCAATGGTAAGACAATCATGGCCCGTGACGGTATCTTTGAAGGTGTAGATGCAGCACTTACATGGCATCCGATGCCAAACAACGAGGCATGGACTGTTTCTACACTGGCAAATGTCAGCGTATTCTTCCGTTTCAAAGGCGTGACTGCTCATGCAGCAGCAGCTCCGGATCAGGGCCGTTCCGCTCTTGATGCAGCAGAGCTTATGAGCGTTGGTGTGAACTACTTAAGAGAGCACATCATTCCGGAAGCAAGAATCCATTACGCATACCGTGATGTTGGCGGTATCGCTCCGAACGTTGTACAGGGCAGCAGCTGCGTACATTATTTCGTACGTGCACCAAAGTCCTGGCAGGTACAGGAAATCTACAAACGTGTTATCGACGTTGCAGAAGGCGCAGCAAAGATGACAGGTACAGAGATGTCTTACGAGCTTTACGCAGGTCTTTCCGATTATATTCCGAACAGAGCGATCACAACAGTTATGCATGAGTACATGAATGAAGTTGGCGCTCCGGAGTTTGATGAGAATGATTTTGCGATGGCAAGAAAGTTCTTACTGGAGACTTCTACAGAGTCCGAGTTAGAGGCGAAGAAGGCAAACTTCCGCAAGATGTTTGGCGCAGACAAACTGGATGAAGTTCTGGAGCATCCGATCCACACTTCCATCCTTCCGCTCAATTGGCTTGGCGCTCCGATGGCAGGTTCCACAGACGTAGGTGATGCAAGTTATGTGATGCCGACAGCGCAGCTGACAATGGCTACATGCACACTTGGCACAGCGTCTCACACATGGCAGTTCACAGCTCACGGAAATACTCCGATCGCTCACAAGGGTATGTTAACAGCAGGTAAAGTTCTTGCTATGACAGGTATCCGTCTCTTTGAGGATCAGGAACTTCTTGCGAAAGCCCGTGAAGAGTGGATGGCAGAAACAGGCGGCGTTTATGAGTGTCCGATCCCGAATGACGTAAAGCCGCGTCTCAATGAATAATCGTCGTTATATTATTTAGAACGATTATTAATAAAATTTCAACATTGCATATATAGGAAACGCCTCAGTCGCGGGGGATGTAAGGAAAACAGAGGATGAGAAACGTATATGCAAATGAAAGGAGTCACTATGAGTGAAAACACAAAAGTAAAGAAAAGTGGGTTCGATAAATTCTTAGATACTATCGAGCGCATCGGTAACAAATTACCGGATCCGATCACAATGTTCCTCGGTCTGGCTGTTATCGTTATGGTACTTTCTGCAGTTCTCAGTGCGATTGGTTTCAGCGCAATTAACCCAGCAGATGGTGCTACAGTTGAAATTTTCAACTTAATGTCCGTAGCAGGTATCAAATACCTCTGGTCTAACGTAATTACAAACTTCTCCGGTTTCGCACCGCTCGGTATGGTACTGGTAGCAGTTGTAGGTTCTTC
>JAFYOD010000145.1 GCA_017556515.1 Lachnospiraceae bacterium | reverse complement strand
TCCGGCAGGAATGGATCTCTGTGAAGCAGATATCCAGAAACTTTTGGACCGCAGAAAACCGGGCCAGAGCAAATTTACAACTCAGAGAAGTGAAGGCGATGAGGTGGAGATCCTCTCCGGTGCGTTTGAAGGTAAGACAACCGGAACTCCGATTTCTATGATCGTGTGGAACAAGGACCAGCGATCCAGGGATTATTCTCAGATCGCGAACAGCTACCGACCGGGACATGCAGATTATACATTCGATGAGAAGTTCGGATTCCGTGACTATCGCGGTGGCGGACGATCTTCTGCCCGTGAGACCATCGGTCGCGTGGCAGCAGGTGCGATCGCTGAGAAATTCCTGGAGAGTCTTGGGATTCATTTGACAACATATACAAAATCCATCGGTCCGGTAGAGATTGACCGTGAGAAGATGGATCTTACAGAGCTGGCAAACAATAAGCTTTGTATGCCGGATAAAGAAGCTGCAGAAAAAGCAGCGGCTTATCTGGAAGAAAAGATGGCGGAATGTGATTCTGTCGGAGGCGTTGTGGAGTGTGTGATCTCCGGAGTTCCGACAGGCCTTGGCGAGCCGGTATTTGAAAAGCTGGATGCTAATCTGGCGAAGGCCATGCTTTCCATCGGAGCAGTAAAAGGATTTGAGATGGGAGACGGGTTTGCGGCAGCAAGTTCCTGCGGTTCAGAGAACAACGACACATTCCGTATGCAGAATGGCAGTGTGAAAAAGATGACCAACCATTCCGGCGGAGTGCTGGGCGGCATCAGTGACGGAAGTGAACTGGTATTCCGTGTGGCTTTTAAGCCGACACCGTCCATTGCAAAAGAGCAGAAAACGGTCAATGCATTTGGCGAAGATATGGACCTTGTGATCCACGGAAGACATGATCCGGTGGTTGTACCGAGGGCAGTCGTGGTGGTAGAAGCCATGGCAGCTGTGACACTTATGGATGCACTTTTGGTTTCTATGACTTCCAGAATGGATCTGATCTGCAACTTTTTTAGAGAAGCCAAAGGAATAGAGTAGCATTCACATTGATTTTAAGGTATAATCAACCTGTATTAAGAATTTATTACTTGGAGGAAATGATATGAAGATCGTAATTGGTAATGACCATGCAGCAGTAGAGTTAAAGTTCATCATCAAAGAGCACTTAGAGGCAAAAGGCCATGAAGTGATCAACATTGGTGCAAATACAGAGGCTAGCGTAGACTATCCGGCGATCGGTGAGCAGACAGGTCGTATGATCGTTGCAGGTGAAGCAGACTGCGGTATTCTGATCTGTGGTACAGGCGTTGGTATCTCCATCGCAGCAAACAAAGTAAAAGGCATCCGTGCATGTGTATGCAGCGAGCCGTATACAGCAAAACTGTCCAAGATGCATAACAACTCCAATATCATCGCATTCGGCGCACGTGTAATCGGCAGCGAGATGGCTAAGATGATCGTTGATACATGGTTAGAGACAGAGTACGAAGGCGGCAGACACCAGAGACGTGTTGATCTCCTTGATGCGATCGAAGGCTAATCGAGGAGAATCAGATACATGGCAGCTAAGATTAAAAAAGAAGTGAAGATGACCGTTTCAAATGATGCGGATATTCTTTCTAAATATACCTTGGCAATTCCGTCTATGGGAGTTATCGTTCTTGCAACTATGGGAACTTATGCATCTTCTCCGCTGGTGGCTGCAAACAGAACGGCGTTGATGATCTTTGTAGGATTAGCGATCCTTGGTGTGATCTATGCCTTTGGAACCTATATCTGGAGATTAAAAGCTGATGCAAAAGGTATTTCCGAACATCATCTGTTAAAGGGTGACAGAACTGTTTATTATGACAATATTAAATGTGTGGAGCTCCATAAGATTGGAGGAACATTCCTTTATTATTCTTTGATCCTGAAGAATGGCAAGGCATTCGTCAGAGTGTATCCTGTTATGACAAACAGTATTGAGATATTAGAGCGTTTGAAAAAGCTCGGTATCAAGATTAATGAAATGTAAAAAACAGGCGCTGATATCGATTGGATATCAGCGCCATTTTTGTTGCATTATAATTTTGTTGTTACGAAGATATCGTAGATAGAGCGGATCGCTGCTTCAAAATCACTGTCGTGAACACCGATGATGATGTTCAGCTCGCTGGAACCCTGATCGATCATACGGATGTTGATCTTTTCATGGGAGAGGGCTGCAAAAATTCTTGCAGCAGTACCACGGTTGGATTTCATGCCTCGGCCTACTACAGCGATGAGTGCCAGATCACTTTCGATATCTAGGTAATCCGGATGAACCGCACGGTGAATGCCTGCGAGAACTGCCTGCTCTTTTTCCTCAAACTCATCCTGGTGTACCAGGACAGACATGGTGTCGATACCGGATGGCATATGTTCAAACGGAATGTCATATTTTTCAAGAACTTCCAGAACTTTGCGTCCGAAACCGACTTCTGTATTCATGAGTGCTTTATCGATGATGATAGAGCAGAATCCCTTTTTACCAGCAATACCGGTAATAGTGTACGGAGTCTTTCTGCTGGT
>JAFYOD010000144.1 GCA_017556515.1 Lachnospiraceae bacterium | reverse complement strand
TTCGGAGCGTCGTTGAAATGTCTTGTATCAAATAAAGTCTGACCATCAGCGATACCGCCGCAAACAACATCACAACGCATGTGTTTGAGGTTTGTGATCACTGTCGGATCCAGTAAGTATAATACGCAAAGAGCGTCGTGGATCGGAGCAATATCCGGCTCATGAAGCGGCTGCATTGTGTTGTATGCTTTCAGTCTTGCTTCGATCTCTGCTGCTACGAAATCACCAACCGGATTTCCCCATGCCTCAAAGAGTGCCTGGTGTTTCGGACGCATGTTTGCTTTGTGAGTTGCATCTAACGGCATCATTGTAATCTTCGCGCCGCAATCGAGAACGATCGCTGTAGCTTCCGGATCGATGAATACGTTGTACTCAGATGCAGCTGTGGAGTTACGCTGGTCGTGACCACCGCTCATGATGAGAATTTCTTCTACATTCTTGATGATCTCCGGCTGTGCACGGTATGCAAGAGCAAAGTTTGTAAGCGGACCAACCATGATCAGTGTGATCTTCTCTTCTGCATTCATAAGAGTATCGATGTACCAGCTTACTGCGTTTGTACCTTCTACCACTTTCTTTGTAGCCGGCGGTAACGGTAAGTACGGAGCATGGTATGTAACATCTTCACCGTCAGCACTTACGCCGTCGTTGGAACGAAGACGCAGTTTACGAAGCGGATCCAGTGTTGCAAGAAGCGGTGTGGAACATCCACGGATAACCGGGATATCAGATTTCATTAACTCAAGGACACGTAATGTATTCTCTGTTGTATTCTCTACCGGTAAGTTGCCGTTTACTGTACAGATACCGATGATGTCGAATTCCGGAGATAAGATACCGCACATGAGCGCAAGGGCGTCATCGGAACCTGTATCTACGTCGAAAATAATTTTTCTTTTCTTAATATCCATGATTTACACTCCTGTATCAATCATTTAAATTTGATCAATTATGCATTGATGAGCCATTTAGCAAGGTTCTGGAACAGCGGGTTGTAACCTTCCCAGTTGCAGAACTCCGGCGGAGCCCAGTGCGGAGCGCAGTCTGTTGTAAATACAGCAGAACGTCCTTTGCCGTACTCGCCAAGAGCGATGAACGGATTCTCATCAACAGTTGCAAGAAGCTCAGCACCCTCTTTTAAGATAGTCTTGTTGTAACCAAGAACTCTCGGCCACTCGCCAAGACCTGCAAGGATCTCATGCTCTTTTACTGTTACCGGCTGTACGCCTTCGCAATGCTCGATACGGTCATCTGTCGGAAGCACCTGAACCGGAAGAACTTCCTGAACAGCTGTATCCTGCCATTTACCCTTACCATCGATACCGGAGAATGTCATGTAACCGCCTACCATGAGAAGTGCGCCACCCTCAAGAACGTAATCACGGATCAGGTTGCAACGGTTCGGTCTGATGATGCTCTTTGTAAATGTAGCTGTCGGAAGAAGCAGTGTGTTCGCTCCGATATCAGAAAGAACGATAAGATCGTACTGCTGTAACTCCTCAAGTGTGAACGGGAAGTTATCCATTGCTTCATGGTTCGGCATGAATGTGAAATCATAACCGCCGGCGATCATTG
>JAFYOD010000143.1 GCA_017556515.1 Lachnospiraceae bacterium | reverse complement strand
TTCCATGTATACTAAGCGAGTCCGTACAGCCGGGGAGTTAGCGGTGCCCTGTACCTGCAATCCGCTATAGCAGGGGTGATGTTTTGCCTAGGGTACTTTCTTGTAGAGCTGCCCCTGGTAAGTGGCGTTGACGCTTTGGTCTTACGCAACGGGAACCTCTGAACCGTGTCAGGGCAGGAATGCAGCAGCACTAAGGAGATCCTCTCGTGTGCCGTGAGGGTGCCGGGGCTGAGTTGGCTGCCAGGGTAACGTCTGTGAGAGGTATTCGAAGCAAAACGTACGGACATTAAAATGAATAACGATTTTACAAAGGAGTACAGTGATGAAGAAAAGACTTTTATGTTTACTGTTACTCCTTTTTGCATTGTTTGCGGTCATTATTGTCGTGCCAAGAGCTCTTGACGGGACACTTGCCACGAAACCGGGTCCGGGCTCAGAGGGAACGGAGATTGTGACTCCTCCCACAGAGACCATGGAACATATTGTCTATCCATATGAAACTGTTCCGAAAGAAGAGGAGCCAACCACACCTGCAGAGCCGACTACACAGGCAGCGGAAGGCCCTGGGGAACCTGTAGACCGTGAAAAGATAGAGACAGAGCTGATCTTTGCATCCGACATGCATTATATGTCGCCAACGCTTACAGATTATGGCAATGCATTCAATGAATTGATCGATAATGGTGACGGAAAAGTAGTCCGCTACATGGTGGAGATCTGGGATGCATTTGCAGAAGAGGTGATCGAAGCGCACCCGGATGCACTGGTTCTCAGCGGAGACTTGACGATCAATGGTGAGCGATCAAACCATCAGGAATTTGCCTTCCGCCTGGCAAAGATCGAAGCGGCTGGAATCCCGGTCCTTGTGATCCCGGGCAATCACGATATCAACAATCCATATGCGACACAGTATTTTGGCAATGCCCAGAGTTTTGTTGAGACAGTTTCTCCGGAAGGTTTTCGCAGTATTTATGCAGACTACGGATATAGTGAGGCAGTCAGCCATGCACCGGATTCTTTGAGTTATCTGTATGCGTTAAATGAAACGACATGGATGTTGATGCTCGACAGCTGTATTTATGTTCCGCAGAATGAGGTGGATGGTGAGATCAAAGAAGGCACTATGCTGTGGATCGAACAATGCTTAAAGGAGGCATATGCTCAGGGCATTACGGTAATCCCGGTAGCACATCACAATCTTCAGGAATTAAGCCGCGTTTATGTAGAAGAATGCGTGATCCGAAACCACGAAGAACTTTTGACACTGTTGGAAAAATATCTGACACCGGCATTTTTTAGTGGTCATCTGCATGTGCAGAGAATTTTAAAACATACAAAAGGTCCGGGTACTCCGGATGAAGTATACGGAATCACGGAAATGGTCAGCAACGCTTTGATCATCCCGCCGTGTCAGTACGGAAGACTTTCCTTACATACGGACGGAACTATGTCCTACCATACAAAGAATACCGATGTTTCCGCCTGGGCTGCAAGACACGGGAGATCCAATGAAGATCTTTTGAATTTTGAGCAGTTTAGTGAGCAGTATATCCGTGATGTGGTCATGAAACAGACTTACAAATATATCAAGTATATTCCTGAAAAACGCAAAGAGCGAATGGCTGAGTTTTACGCAGACTTATATAAGGATTATTATGCCGGCCGTCAGATCGATTATCAGGAGAGGACCGACGAACTGGGTTATAAATGGTGGAATGATTATATGAATCCTAGTGTTCAGTTCCGCCAGATCGAAGGTATGCTGAAAGACAGTGTTGTGAATAATAATAATATTGAACTTCCAAATCCAATTCATCAGATCCGTGAATGAGGAAGGAAGACGTTGGAAAAATAAAAGAGAGAGGTCAAGGATGTAAATTTTCCTTGCCCCTCTCTTTTTCATGTATTATAATCATATTAAGTATGCCATGTTGGAGATAAACAGATTATGTCATATACAGCGTTATATAGGAAATGGCGACCGCACACCTTTGATGATGTGAAAGGTCAGGACCATATTGTTACAACTTTACAGAATCAGATCCGCGCACAGCGTATCGGACATGCATATTTGTTCTGCGGAACCCGCGGTACAGGTAAGACGACAGTAGCGAAGATCCTCGCTCGATCCGTAAACTGTGAAGCTCCGATCGACGGAAGTCCGTGCGGAGAGTGTCCGAGCTGCAAACAGATCGCGGCCGGAACATCCCTTAACGTAGTGGAGATCGATGCTGCATCCAACAATGGTGTAGAAAATATCCGAGAGATCCGAGACCAGGTTCAGTACCCCCCGACGGAAGGAAAGTACCGCGTTTATATCATCGACGAGGTGCATATGCTTTCAACGGGTGCGTTCAATGCACTTTTAAAGACATTGGAAGAGCCACCGTCTTATGTGATCTTTATTCTGGCGACAACCGAAGTCCACAAGATCCCGATCACGGTATTATCCCGCTGTCAGAGATATGATTTCCGAAGGATTACAGTGGATACCATTGCAGACCGTCTAAAAGAACTGACGGATGCAGAGGGAATGCCTGTGGAAGAGCGAGCGCTCCGTTACGTAGCAAAAGCCGGAGACGGCTCCATGCGTGATGCTTTGAGTTTGTTAGACCAGTGTGCAGCATTCCATTTTGGAGAGACCCTGACTTATGAGCATGTATTGGATGTGCTCGGAGCGGTGGACAACAGCGTGTTCCGGGAGTTATTCCTGGCAGTTGTTGAAGGCAGGACTAAAGACTGCATATTAAAATTAGAAGAAATGGTCATCCAGGGACGAGAGTTATCTCAGTTCGTGGTGGACTTTATCTGGTTCCTCAGAAATTTGCTTCTTTTAAAAACCGCGGAGGATGCAGAGGAACTGCTGGATATGTCGGAAGACAATCTGAAACTGTTGCGTGAGGATGCAAAACTGGCAGATGAGAGTACTTTGATGCGCTATATCCGCGTATTCTCTGAACTCTCCAATCAGATCCGATTTGCAGCGCAGAAGCGAGTTTTGATCGAACTTGCATTTATAAAGCTGACCAAACCTCAGATGGAACAGGATCTGGAATCCGTCCTGGAGCGCCTGGCTGCATTGGAACGTCAGATGGAAGAAGGAATTCCTGCAGCACCGGCCGGATACTCCGAACGTCCGACAGAAACCGGTGGAATGGTGCCGGTGAGCAATACAATTCCGCAGGCGGAGATCCCGGTGCAGGGGTATCAGGCTTCGGTGGAACCGCGTACGGTAACGATCCCGAAAGCACAGCTGGAAGATCTGAATATGGTTCGCAACGAATGGGGCAAGATCGTTCGCGCGATGGGCATGTCGGTGCGCCCGTGTTACAGAGAAACGGTGGTTGAACCGGCAGGTGAAAGCTGTCTGTGTATCGTTTTCAGCGATCCTATGAACTTCCACATGGGCAGTCGCCCAAGTATTCTCGGAGATATCGAGCGATATGTGGAGCAGATGTACGGCAGATCCATTTATTTTAAGGCCCGACTTCGCGAAGGCGGGGAACGTATGGATACCAGATATATTACCGATGAAGAACTTCGGGAAAATATCCATATGGAGATCACGATCGAAGATTAGTCAAGGCAAGACTTTTCAATAAAAAATCATTATTAAAACATAGAATTCAGGAGGATTGAAACCATGGCAAGACGTGGAGGTTTCCCGGGCGGTATGCCGGGCAATATGACAAATATTATGAAGCAGGCGCAGAGAATGCAGCGTCAGATGGAAGAGAAGACAAAAGAGCTCGAAGAGAAAGAGTACACAGCGACAGTTGGCGGCGGTGTTGTTACTGTAACAGTTTCCGGTAAAAAAGAAGTTGTTTCCGTAAAGATTTCTCCGGAAGCAGTAGATCCGGATGACGTAGAGATGTTAGAAGACCTGATCGTAGCTGCTACAAATGAAGCATTCCGTAAGATGGAAGAAGAGTCTGCAGCTGTGATGGCAGAGCTTACAGGCGGCCTTGGCGGCTTAGGAGGACTTTCTTTCTAAGATGGATTACTACAGCAGCCAAATTTCAAAATTAATTGAAGAACTGTCGAAACTTCCGGGAATCGGAAATAAGACGGCGCAGCGGCTGGCATTCCATATTATCAATATGCCGGAGGAGCAGGTTGACCGTCTTTCCGGCGCGATCCGAGATGCAAAGCACAATGTTCACTACTGCAAAGAGTGTTTTACTTTAACAGATATGGACATTTGCCCGATCTGTAAGAGTCCGGTCCGCGATCACAGCGTGATCATGGTAGTGGAAAATCCGAGAGATCTGGCAGCTTACGAAAAGACCGGCAAGTTCGAGGGTGTTTACCATGTTCTTCATGGTGCGATTTCTCCAATGCTTGGAATCGGTCCCGGAGATATCAAATTAAAAGAATTGATGACCAGACTTCAGAAAGATGTGAGAGAGGTCATCATCGCAACCAACTCCAGCCTGGAGGGTGAGACAACAGCCATGTATATCAGCAAGCTGATCAAACCGACCGGTATCAAGGTTACAAGGATCGCAAGCGGTGTACCGGTAGGCGGAGATTTGGAATATATTGATGAAGTGACACTTCTGCGTGCGCTGGAAGGCCGTGTGGAATTGTAGGAAACTTAGGAGAAGCAATTCATGGATAAGTACGAGTTTAACATAAAAGTTGAACAGATCAAGAAATTAGTAAATCGTGGCGACTATGCGACAGCAATGAAAATTTGCGATACCATCGATTGGCGCCGAGTAAGAAACGGAAGCCTTCTGTCCATGGTTTCTCAGATTTACGAGAAAAACGAAGAGTATCAGGAAGCGAAAGAAGTCCTGCTGATCGCATTTGAGCGTGCGCCGGTTGGAAAACGTATCCTGTATAAACTGACAGATCTGGCCCTGAGAGATGGCAGTGTTGCAGAAGCAGAAAGATATTATCGCGAATTCTGCGAAGTGGCTCAGGATGATCCGCGCCAGTATCTGCTTCGTTACTTAATCTTAAAAGAGAAAAAAGCACCGATCGAGCAGCTGATCCGCTCTTTGGAAGCATATACATCTTCCGAACTGGATGAAAAGTGGATGTACGAGCTGGCGGAACTTTATCACAAAGCAGGACTGGAAGATAAGTGTGTGGCAACTTGCGACACCATTATGCTGATGTTTGGTCTTGGAAAGTATGTTGATAAAGCGATGGAGTTAAAGCTGGAGTATGCACCGCTCAACAAGTATCAGATGGATCTTGTTGAAAATCGCGACAAATATGAGGCGAAGCTCCGTGCGGTAGAGGAAGAATACAGCACAAAATCTTATGGTAAGAATGACGCAGAGCCGGTTTTAGAAGAAGAGGCTCCGGAGGAAGAAATTTCTGCGGAAGAGCCGTCTGAGGCCGACGTGATTCGCATTCATGAAGATGAGGAGACTGAGAAACTGGCTCAGGAAATGGCAAAAATTGCAGAAGAGCCAAGAACAGCGATCATCGAAGAGGATGAGATGGAGGCAACAAGAACACTTGATGACCTGCATTCTCTGAAAGATATTAAGCCGACACAGCGAGTTCTGGACGCGGCTGCACAGCGTGAGGCAGAGGAAACTGCAGAAACTGAGCGTGAGATCGAACGCCAGCGTGCAGCGATCCGTGCTGCAAAAGAGCGCGAAGAGATGGAGGCAGAAGCCCTTCGTCGAGCAGAAGAAGAGCGCGAAAAGGCCCGCCGTGAGGAAGAAGAGCGCCGTGCGAAACGAGAAGCAGAGATTGCCCGTGAGCGCGCGGAACGCGAAAAGAGAGAAAAAGAAGAAGCTGAGCGTCAGGCGAAACTTGAAGCTGAGCTTGAGTTAGAATCTCTTGACATTGAACCGGAGATGAATAACTTAATGATCGAGGCGGAGACAGAAGAAGAGGGGCTTGCGATGGCCATCGAAGCTCTGAAAAAGATCCACAGAGAATTAGGTTATAAAAATCCGGTTGCAAAGATCAGCAGTGAGAAGTTAAATGTAAAAGGTATCCGTGCAGTTGCAGATAAGCTTACAGGAAAAGACCTTGTGATCGAACATGCTGCAGGGCTGACTGCTGCAGTGCAGAACGAGTTAGATGATCTCATGGAAAATGATAAGAGTGGTATGATCGTTGTTCTTATCGATACACCGAAGAATCTGGAAACTCTTCACGCAACACATGCATCCCTTGCAAGCAAGTTCCAGTACATTGGCGCAGATACAAAGGCAGAAGAAGTGAAAACTGAAGAAGCAGCTGTAGAGGAAGCTCTGGAAAAAGAAATCGCTGCACAGGAGAAGATCGCCAAAGAAGTCGAGAAGACAAAAGAGGAGCCGACATATGAAGAAGAGTCCGAAGAGGATGAATCTGAAGAAACAGCTTCTGAAGAGATCAGCGCCGAAGAGTACGATGATGAAATCGAGATGGATGCCGATGAATTTGCACAGTTTGCAAGCAGATACGCATCCGAGATCGACTGCAGCATCACAGGCAAGAGTATGCTCGCACTCTACGAACGCATCGAGATGATGGAAGAAGACGGAGTTCGTCTGACACAGAAGGCTGCAGTGGAATTAATCGAAGAAGCTGCAGACAAGGCGGAGAAAAAGACACTTGGAAGAAAACTGACAAGCCTTTTCTCTCCGGCATATGACAAAGAAGGATTCTTGATCCTCAGAGAAAAAGATTTCTTTGATTAATTAATTTATAGTAGAAACGCTCGCCGGAACGTCCATCCCAGACAAGATCAGGAAGATGTTTCGGCGAACTGTTTACGAAAACAACAAACCTCTTTTCATGAAATGGAGGAAACACATGACTATTAAAATGATCGCAACAGATCTTGACGGTACCTTTGTAAATGATCAGAAACAGCTGATCGACGAAAATATTCAGGCATTCGCAGAGTGCGCAGCACAAGGAATCCAGATCGTTCCGACCACAGGACGTACGATCATTGGAGTTCCGGATGAAATAAAAAATCTTCCGGGTGTTCAATATGTGATCACATCCAATGGAGCGACTGTAGCCGATCTGAAAAGTGGAACGATCATCAGTAAGTGCCTGATGAAATACGAAACAGTGCTCAGGATCATGGAACTTGCGCAGAACAGCGAAGACGACATCATGTATGACGCATATGTAGACGGAGTCGGATACACCAAACAGGAATTTTGGGACAATCTTTTGCATTATGTGCCAAATCCGGCAATTCTCGATCTGGTACGAAAAACAAGAAAGCCGGTTCCGGACAGCATTGAATACATAAAAAATCTCAAAGTAGATATTGAGAAGATCAATTTATTCTTTGTTACTGAAGAAGCGAGAGTCAGAATGCGAAAAGTTCTTGCGGAGATCCCGGAAGTGCTCGTATCATCCTCTCTTCCTAACAATCTCGAGATCAATGCAGTCGGAGCCGATAAAGGCGGCGCCTTACTTCGACTCGCAGAGCTCCTGGGGATACGCAGAGAGGAAACCATGGCATTTGGCGACGGAGAGAATGATATTTCCATGCTTCGCATGGCAGGATTCGGTGTGGCGATGGAAAACGCAGAGGAGCATATCAAAGCAGTTGCCGATCATATTACGGTTACCAATAACGAAGCCGGTGTGGCTGTTGCGCTTCGTAAATTCGTGCTGTAACCACAAAAAGGAAGACTATGGAAATCATAACGAAATTATCAGGGCACTGGCTGGAAATCGCTGTGGCGGTTTACCTGCTGGCTATGGTGCTCAATGGACATCATAAAGGTTTTATTCGTCTGGCAGTGTCTGCAACCGCGATGTTGATCACACTTGTGACGGTAAATTACACCATGCCTTATGTGACCGACTGGCTGAAACATGATACACCAATCTATGAAACGCTGAAGGAAAAGATGGCAGAGAGCGTTGGTATCGACGATATTCTGAACAATCTCGGT
>JAFYOD010000142.1 GCA_017556515.1 Lachnospiraceae bacterium | reverse complement strand
TTAATTAAAAATAAGATTGAACAGTAAAGGCATTCGATTGTCATAGGAAACAATGGCAATCGAATGCTTCTTTTTTGATTTGACATGTCCGTCGTATTTTGATAGAATGAAATGAGGTTATTTGTAATACTTTTGTAATAAGTTATGTTTACATAGAGGCGGGCTGGCAAACAGCCAAGCGGAAACTACCGGGAGTGAAGAAAATTAATGGCACAAGAAAAGAAATCATATAAAAGACAAAAGAAAGAGGGAAGCTCTTTTAAATATGTTGCGGTTGCAGGTGTTGCAGCTGCAGTGGTAGCAGTTGTAGCTCTTGTTGGCGGCATGGTCGGATCGAGGCTGAATGATGAAGCGGCCAGAATGAAGATCGAGACTGTTTCAGCGGCTCTTGAGACAACTCCGGCACCGGAAACAGAGGCAGAGCCGATCGCGATCATTTTGGAAACAACGCTTTCAGCAGAAGAGATCGAGTCTCAGGCACATCAGGCCGAAGTTCAGGGGATCGTGGATGCATATGCAAATCTTGGAATCGCAGAAGTTTCCGGATATCTGAATGTTCGTAAAACACCGGAGAGTTTTGGTGAAGTAATCGGTAAATTATATCGGGGTGCAGCCTGCGAGATCGTTGATACATCCAATGAAGGCTGGTACAAAATTTCTTCAGGCGGTGTAACCGGATATGTCAGTGCACAGTATATTCACACCGGAGATGCTGCAAAAGAAATGGCAGCTGAGTTTGTGGCAGAACGTGCAGTCGTTCAGGCCGATAAGTTAAATGTACGTGCTGAGGCAAGTCAGGACAGTGAGGTCGTAGGTCAGGTTTTAAAAGACGAACGCTATCTGGTCAGAGGTATGGAAGATGGCTGGATCCAGATCGAAGACGGTTATATTTCCGCAGATTATGTGGAAATCCGTATGGCGCTGGATGAAGCACATAAACAGGATATGAGAACCACCGTACTTAGCTTGTACGATAATCTTGGTGTGTCCAATGTATCCACTTATCTTAATATCCGCGACAACCCAAACGAGAGAACCGGAAAAATCATCGGTAAATTAGAGAGTAATGCCGGCTGTGATATCTTGAGTGAGACAGAAGACGGCTGGTATAAGATCCGTTCCGGTAAAGTAACCGGCTATGTTAAAGGTGAATATATCCTGACTGGTCAGGCTGCAAAGGATAAAGCGATGCAGGTATCCCATCTGATCGCGATCGCGAACACAGACGGTGTCAACGTTCGTTCTGAACCGAATACCAATTCCTCGATCTGGACACAGATCGCAGCGAAAGAGCGTTTCCATGTTGTTAGTCAGCAGGACGGCTGGGTAGAGATCGAACTGGATGATACAACTGCGTTTATCTCCAGCGACTACGTAGATGTTAAATATGGTCTCAATGAGGCGATCAAATATACACCAATCGTTGTCGAACCGGAAAAACCGAAGGCAACACAGGCAACAAAGAAGGCCAATACAGGAAGTGGATCCAGTAAGCCGTCTAACAGTACATCTGCAACAACTGCGGCTTCTACAAGCAAACCGTCTGCAAGCGCACCGGCAGGCTCCAGTGCAGGAAGCGTATCCTCCACTCGTGCGAACATTGCCAATACTGCGGTGCAGTATGTGGGTTATCCGTATGTATATGGCGGAAACAGCCTGACAGGCGGTATCGACTGTTCAGGATTCTCACAGCAGATCCTTGCAAAATTTGGAATTTCTCTTCCAAGAACATCCAGAGAACAGGCAAACTGCGGA
>JAFYOD010000141.1 GCA_017556515.1 Lachnospiraceae bacterium | reverse complement strand
TTAATTAAAAATAAGATTGAACAGTAAAGGCATTCGATTGTCATAGGAAACAATGGCAATCGAATGCTTCTTTTTTGATTTGACATGTCCGTCGTATTTTGATAGAATGAAATGAGGTTATTTGTAATACTTTTGTAATAAATTATGTTTACATAGAGACGGGCTGGCAGACAGCCACTCGGAAACTACCGGGAGTGAAGAAAATTAATGGCACAAGAAAAGAAATCATATAAAAGAAAAAAGAAAGAGGGAAACTCTTTTAAATATGTTGCAGTTGCGGGGGTAGCGGCTGCAGTAGTAGCAGTTGTCGCTCTGGTCGGCGGCATGGTTGGATCGAGAATGAATGACGGAGCAGCCAGAATGAAGATCGAGACTGTTTCAGCAGCCCTTGAGACGACACCGGCGCCGGAAACGGCTCCGGACCCGATCATGATCGTTTTGGAAACAACGCTTTCCGCAGAGGAAATCGAATCTCAAGAGCATCAGGCAGATGTTCAGGAAATCCTGGATACGTATGCAAATCTTGGTATTGCAGATGTTTCCGGATTTCTGAATGTTCGAAAGACACCGGAGAGTTTCGGTGAAGTAATTGGTAAATTGTACCGTGGTGCAGCTTGTGAGATTGTTGATACATCCAATGAAGGATGGTACAAGATTTCTTCGGGCGGTGTAACCGGATATGTCAGTGCACAGTATATCCATACAGGGGATGCTGCAAAAGAAATGGCTTCTGAGTTTGTTGCAGAACGTGCAGTAGTTCAGGCGGATAAGTTAAATGTCCGTTCTGAGGCCAGCCAGGATAGTGAAGTTGTCGGCCAGGTTTTAAAGGATGAGCGTTATTTAGTCAGAGGAATGGAGGACGGATGGATCCAGATTGAGGATGGCTACATTTCTGCAGATTATGTAGAGATCCGTATGGCACTGGATGAAGCACACAAACAGGATATGAGAACCACAGTTCTCAGTTTGTACGATAATCTTGGTGTATCCAATGTTTCTGGTTATCTGAATATCCGAGATAATCCAAGTGAGAGAACAGGAAAGATCATCGGTAAGTTAGAGAGTAACGCCGGTTGTGATATCCTGAGCGAGGTCGAGGATGGATGGTATAAGATCCGTTCCGGCAAAGTGACCGGTTATGTAAAAGGGGAATACATTTTAACAGGTCAGAAAGCGAAAGATAAAGCGATGCAGGTATCTCATCTGATCGCGATCGCCAATACAGACGGTGTCAATGTTCGTACAGAGCCGAATACCAACTCTACGATCTGGACTCAGATCGCAGCGAAAGAGCGTTTCCACGTAGTGAGCCAGCAGGACGGCTGGGTAGAGATCGAACTGGATGATACAACTGCGTTTATCTCCAGTGACTACGTAGATGTTAAATATGGACTGAATGAAGCGATCAAATATACACCAATCGTCGTAGAAGCAGAAAGACCGAAAGTAACGAAATTACCAAAACCGTCAAGTTCCGGCAGTACATCTTCAACAACAGCAGCATCCGGAGGAAGTTCTTCAAGCAAGCCATCTACATCAGCACCGGCAGGATCCAGCGCAGGAAGCGTATCCTCCACTCGTGCGAATATCGCCAATACAGCAGTGCAGTATGTGGGTTATCCGTATGTATATGGCGGAAACAGCCTGACAGGCGGTATCGACTGTTCAGGATTCTCACAGCAGATCCTTGCAAAATTTGGAATTTCTCTTCCAAGAACATCCAGAGAACAGGCAAACTGCGGA
>JAFYOD010000140.1 GCA_017556515.1 Lachnospiraceae bacterium | reverse complement strand
ATGGAGGTTTTTATGAGAGATACGATCATACAGAAAATTTTAGATGAAAAAGTAATCGCCATTGTGCGTGGAGTATACGAAGAGGATTGTGTAAATCTTGCCAAGGCTCTGCATGAGGGCGGTGTAAATTTATTGGAAGTTACCTTTGACCAGAGAAGTCATGAGGAACGTCTTCGTACGGTAAAAACAATCGAGATGTTAAATGAAGCTCTTAGTGAGACCATGGCATTTGGTGCAGGCACTGTGACAACCGTCGAGATGGTTGAGATGGCGAAACAGGCAGGAGCGAAGTTTATTATTTCTCCGGATACTTGTGAAGAAGTGATCCGCGCGACCAGAGAGATGGATATGGTATCGATTCCGGGTGCTCTGACTCCGACAGAGATCGCCAATGCTCATCGTTATGGTGCAGATTTTGTTAAAGTATTCCCGGTTGGAAACATGGGAGTTTCCTATATTAAAAACGTTGTTGCTCCGCTGAGCCATATTCGTATGCTGGCAGTAGGCAGCGTGGATGGAAATAATGTGGGAGACTATCTGGCTGCAGGTGCTGTCGGAGCAGGAGTTTCCAGCTGCCTCTTTAAAAAAGAATGGATCAAAGCCGGAGAGTGGGACAAGATCACGGAGGCAGCAAAACTTTTTGTTTCCAAGTTATAATCCCGATGATTGAGAGATATGGAGGTTCCTATGGAGCTTATTATTCTTGCAGGTATGCCTGCTTCCGGAAAAACTACATTTTCTAAAAAACTGAACAAGGCTTTGGGTTATCCGGTTCTGGAGAAAGACGAGATTAAAGAAGAACTGTTTGATGTAATCGGATTCGAAAATTATGCGCAGAAACGTTTGATGGATACGGCTGCGACCGCAGTTTTACTGCGTTGTGCAGACTCACTTCTCAGTGGCGGTCAGTCTTTGATCATGGTAAATAATTTTAGAGAAGATGCAAAACCTGCGGTAGAAAGTTTGTTGGAAAAACATCAGTGCAAAGCAGTCTTTATCTTTTTTGGAGGAGATGGTGATGTATTCTATAAACGTTATGTTGAGCGTGATAATCTCCATCTGCGTCATTTGGGCCATGTACTTCAGGAGCATTATCCTCCACATCCGGGAGATGCGCTGGAGTATACGATGACCCGTGAAGAGTTTGCGGAGAAGTTTGAAAAACTTGGTATGAATGAGTTTCATGTTAATGGAATTGATCGTATTGATGTGGATGCCACATATCCGGAGCAGATCGATGTGGAGAAACTGATCACTCAGATCAAGGCTCACTTGTAAGAAACAGAAACTGAGGAAATACAGATATGAAGAAGAAAGTAGCATTTATGACCCGTCATCACTCCACTTTAATCTGCGAAGAGGCAAGAACCATGTTGACGGAAGCTGGATTTGAGATTGTCAGTAATGATACCGGAAGGATCCTTACGCGTGAGGAACAGAAGGCATTGATAAAAGATGCTTATGCGATCATTGCCGGAACAGAAAAGTATGATCGAGACATGCTGGAAGGCTGTGATAACCTGAAAGTGGTTACTCGATTTGGTGTTGGAACCGACAATTTTGATCTGCAGGCCATGAGAGAGATGGGAATGCAGGTCGGTGTGATCGCAAACTATAATGCTGTGGCAGAGTTTGCACTGACTCTGATCTTGGCGGTTATGAAAAATCTTCCGCGTTATGACGCGGCGGTTCGTGATGGAAAATGGAGTCGTTTTTCCATGCGCGAATTGACCGGAAAGACGGTCGGTCTTGTCGGTTTTGGAAGGATCGGCAGAAGACTTGCAGAGTTGCTTGCAGGATTTGGCGTGACGATCCTTGCATATGATCCGTTTATCAATGAAGAGGCAGCAAAAGAGAGACATGTTCAGGTTGCAGATCTGGACGAACTTCTGGCGAAGTCGGACGTAGTTTCTCTGCATCTCCCTTCTACGAAAGAAACGCAGCATCTAATCAACGCAGAGAGTATTGCGAAGATGAAAGACGGAGCATATTTGATCAATACAGCGCGTGGAGCATTGGTAGACGAGGAGGCGTTGTATGGGGCTCTTGTAAGCGGAAAACTGAGTGGAGCGAGCCTGGATGTATTTGAGAAAGAACCGGTAACGAAAGAGAATCCATTGTTTGGAGTGGAGAATACGGTTCTGGCACCGCATGTTTCTGCGCTTACATATGAAACCAACTATAATGGCGGGCTGATCTGTGCAGAATCCATTATCCGAGTGGCAAACGGAGAGAAGCCGGTATATCCGTTGTGGTAAATGAAAAACCGAGGATTTTTCCTCGGTTTTTTTTGTAATGATTCTTGTTTTGCTTGCATGGAAAACAGACAAATGTTATGCTAAAATAGTATAGTAATGTAAATATAGAATCAAAGGAGATCACAATGATTCAGGTAGAAAAATTATCCTATTCCTTCCCGGAAAAAGATTTATATAACAATGTTTCCTTTACTTTACAGGATGGTGCACATTGTGCTCTGATCGGAAGTAACGGAACCGGTAAATCCACATTGATCCAAATGATGATGGAACCGGATGAGTGGCTGTACAAAGGTAAGATCATCCGTAAAGACATCGGAAGAATTGGTTATGTAAGCCAGTTCTTTAAGACATCCAAAGAGAATACCATGACGGTGTTTGAATATCTGAGCCAGTATTTTGTAGAGCTTCAGCAGAAAAATGAAGAACTCTGTACAGAGATGGCTACATCTGAGAATCTGGATGAGGTGTTCGAACGTTACCAGAAACTCATGGATGAAATCGATGCAGTAGACGGAAATAACTATGAGTCCAATATCGGAAAACAGTTAAAGCTTGCAGGCATGAAAAACATGGAAGGCATGGAGCTTGGCAAACTGAGCGGCGGCGAATATAAATTGGTTCAGGTGATCCGTGAAATGATGCAGATGCCTTCCCTTCTTATTATGGATGAGCCGGATGTCTTCCTTGATTTTGAAAACCTTAACGGTCTTCGTCAGTTGATCAATTCTTATAAAGGAACCATTCTGGTTATTACTCATAACCGTTATCTGTTGAACAACTGCTTTAACAAGATCCTGCATCTGGAGGATGCGGATATTCAGGAGTTTGATGGAAACTTTGTCGATTATAATTTTGCACTTCTGCAGAGAAAGATCGAACTTCAGGAGCAGGTTGCGGAGGAACTGGAGGAGCTGGAGCGTACCAGAGCGATGGTAGACCGTCTCCGTGCGAAAGCAACCAGATTTGACAATGCTTCTTTCGGCAGAACTGTTCATGCGAAACAGAGCCAGTTAGACCGTCTGGAAGCGCGTATGATCAAAGCCCCGTTCGTAGAGGTTCGTCTTCCGGAGATCAAGCTTCCGGTGCTAGAGCAGGAGGTTGAAACAGCCGATGCTCCGGTTCTTCGTGTTGAAGATTACCGTCTTGAGTTTGAAGATATGCTTCTGGAACATGTAAGCTTCGATCTGAACGAAGGTGAGAAAGTTGCTATCGTAGGACCGAACGGAACAGGAAAAACTACATTGCTTCGTCAGATTGCAAATGGCAGCAGTGAAGCAGTTTCCGTACGTCCGGGAGTAGAGGTTGGCTTCTTATCTCAGAATCACAGCGAAACTTTAAATGAAGAGGATACAATTTACAAAGAGTTCGAAGCACTCGGATTTGAGACGAATGCAGAGATCAGAGAGTATCTGAAACCATATTTCTTTGCAGAAGATGTACTGGATAACCGTATCGGCATTTTATCCGGCGGAGAGAAGAATCTTCTTCAGCTTGCAAAGATCGGAGCAGGCAAGGCAGGCTTACTGCTTCTTGATGAGCCGACCAGCCATCTGGATATTTATTCTCAGGCAGCGCTGGAAAAAGCGTTAGCAGAATATAAAGGAACGGTCCTCATGGTTTCCCATGATTTTTATACCATTGTAAATACTATGGACTACGTTCTTTACGTAGAAGAGAAGACCATTCGCAAGATGCGCGTTCGTTCCTTCCGTAAGATGATCTACAAGGATTATTTTGAACAGGAATATCTGGAACTGGAACAGAAGAAGAAAGAATTGGAAATGAAGATCGAAGATTGTCTTAGAGCCAATGATTTTGAAAAAGCGAAAGCGATTTCAGAAGAGCTTGAAGTGATTGTGAGAAAGATGTAATGAAAGTTTGGAACGGAAAATCCGTATATAATGGAATTGTGATGGGACCTGCAGTTGTCTGGAAGAAACAGGACTGTCAGGTGACATGTACAAAGATCACAGATCCGGAAGCTGAAGTTTCTCGTGTGGAAACTGCGATCGCGCAGTCCAAAGCACAGCTGCTGGAACTGTATGAGAAGGCGCTTGCCGAAGTTGGTGAGAGCGATGCGATGATCTTCATGGTTCACCAGATGATGCTGGAGGATCAGATGTATCTGGATTCTGTATACAATTTGATCCGTGCGGAACAGGTAAATGCAGAATATGCAGTATCAGTGACCGGAGAGTCATTGGCAGAAATGTTTGCAAGTATGGATGATGAGTACATGAGTGCAAGAGCGGCTGACATGAAAGACGTATCAGATCGTTTGGTTCGCAATCTGGTTGGATATGAGAGCTCGGATCTGAAGCAGATGGAACCATCGATCATCATTGCAGATGATCTGACTCCGAGTGAAACGGTACAGATGGACAAGAGCAAGGTCCTTGCATTTGTGACTGTTCATGGTTCATCAAATTCTCATACTGCTATTTTAGCACGTACGATGAACATCCCGGCTTTGGTGGGAGTTCCGCTGGAACTGGACGAGATCGAAAATGGAATTGTTGTGATCGTAGATGGGTATAACGGAACCATGACGATGGAACCGAGCGAAGAATTGATCGCGGCAACAGAGAAGAAGATTGATGAGGATTGTAATAAGAAAAAACTTCTTCAGGATCTGAAAGGCAAGGATAATGTGACTCTGGATGGAGTTCATATCGATATTTTTGCCAATATCGGAGATACCAGTGATGTTGATCAGGTTCTGGAATATGATGCAGGTGGAATCGGATTGTTCCGCAGTGAGTTTTTATATCTGGGACGTGATACATTCCCATCGGAAGAAGAACAGTTTGAAGCATATAAAAAGGTGCTTCAGGCGATGGGAGATAAGAAGGTGATCATTCGTACACTGGATATCGGTGCAGATAAACGGGCAGACTATTTTGGTCTGGAAAAGGAAGAGAATCCGGCTCTCGGTTACCGTGCGATCCGTATCTGTCTGAAACAGCCGGATATTTTCTGCACACAGCTTCGTGCATTGTTCCGTGCAGCAGTTTATGGAAATCTGTCGATCATGTATCCGATGATCACATCGACGGATGAAGTTGAACAGATCTATCAAATTGTAGAGGAAGTGAAAGAGGAGCTGACCAAGGAGGATCTGTTATTTAAGATTCCGGAGCAGGGAATCATGATCGAGACTCCGGCAGCGGTGATGATCAGTGATGAACTGGCTGAGATGGTAGATTTCTTCAGTATCGGAACCAACGATCTGACTCAGTATACATTGGCGATCGATCGTCAGAATCCGAAACTGGATGAATTTTATGATCCACACCACAAGGCGATCCTTCGTATGTTAAAAATGGTTGTGGATAATGCGCATAAAGCCGGAAAATGGGTTGGTATCTGTGGAGAACTTGCCGCGGATCTGTCCATGACGAAAACCTTTGTGCGTATGGGGGTGGACGAGCTTTCTGTAGCACCGTCCATGGTATTGAATGTTCGTAAGAATGTTCGTGAAATGACAGCAGGCTGCTAAAACAGCCGGAGGTTATATTATGCTGGAAGTAATTGTTATTTTTGCATTTATTGCAGTTCTGATGACCTGTGTTGCATTGGATATTTCCATTGTGTATGCACTGGCGATCGGATATTTTATCTTTTTCTTTTACGGAGTGAAGCGTGGATTTGGAGCTAAAAATGTATTTTTCATGTCTGTAAAAGGCGTAAAAACCGTAAAGAATCTGTTGATCACATTTTTGTTGATCGGCGTAGTGACTGCGCTTTGGCGTGCGGCGGGAACGATCCCGATGATCATCTGCTATGCATCGAAGCTGATCCATCCGTCAGCGTTTATTGTGATCGCATTTTTGCTGAATGCTTTGGTTTCATTTTTAACAGGAACTGCATTTGGTACAGCAGCCACGATGGGTGTGATCTGTATGACCATGGCATTGGCCATGGGAATTGACCCGCTATATGTGGGTGGAGCCATTCTGTCCGGTGTTTACTGGGGCGATCGTTGTTCACCGGTTTCCACCAGTGCACTGTTGGTAAGTGAGTTAACGAAAACAGATCTTTATGAAAATATTAAACGAATGCTGAAGACAGGATTGATCCCGACGATCATTACCTGTGTGATCTATCTGGTACTAGGTTTGGTATCCGGTGGAGACGGAGCAGTTATGGATATGGAGGCTATGTTCTCGAAGGGATTTACTCTCCATTGGGTTCTGGTGCTTCCTGCAGTTATGATCCTGGTTCTGGCAGCATTTCGAGTAAAAGTAAAAAAGACACTCTCGATCAGCGCTTTGCTTGCTGCAGTTTTAGCAGTTGTAATTCAGAAAATTGGTCTGATCGAGTTGATAAAGCTGATGCTGTTTGGGTATCAGACAGAAGTAGAAGAACTGGCATCCATGATGAATGGAGGCGGTGTATCATCCATGGTGAGAACTGCTGTGATCGTTGGCCTGTCATCCTCCTTCTCCGGAATTTTCGAGGGTACCGGTCTTTTAAACAGTATGAAGCAGTACGTTGCAAAGATCAGTGAAAAAGCAACTCCGTTTGGTGCTACATTCCTGATCTCCATTGTGACTTCAATGGTAGCGTGCAACCAGACATTGACAGCCATCCTGACTCATCAGCTTTGCAGAGATATTGAACCGGATGCAAAAGAGCTGGCAATTTATCTGGAAAATACGGCTATTGTGATGGCTTCTTTAGTTCCATGGTCGATCGCAGGCGGAGTTCCGCTTGCAACGGTAGGTGCACCGACTGCAAGTATGGCATTAGCATGTTATCTTTATGTTCTTCCTATTTGGGAGCTGATCTTGCATTTGGGAAGAAAGAAACATATGTAACCAATGAATTTTTATAGAAAGAAGGAATCTGACATGACAAAAATTGATATTATCTCCGGTTTCCTTGGCGCCGGAAAGACAACCTTTATTAAAAAGCTTTTAAAGGAAGCAATCGCAGGTGAGAAAGTAGTTCTGATTGAAAATGAGTTTGGTGAGATCGGTATCGATGGCGGTTTCTTACAGGATGCAGGCATTGAGATCCGTGAGATGAACTCCGGCTGTATCTGCTGTTCCTTAGTGGGCGATTTTGGCAAATCCTTAGAAGAAGTTTTAAAAACATATACTCCGGATCGTGTGATCATCGAGCCGTCCGGCGTTGGCAAGCTTTCTGATGTTATGAAGGCTGTTTGCGATGTGGCAGGAGAGATTGATGTAACACTGAACGGTTCCATCACTGTTGTTGACGCGCAGAAGTGCAAAATGTATATGAAGAACTTCGGTGAATTCTTCAACAACCAGATTGAAAATGCCGGTATGATCGTATTAAGCAGAACTGACGTTGCTGACGCAGATAAAGTTGCAAAAGCAGTTGAAATGATTCGTGAGAAAAACGAGAAAGCAGTTATCGTTACAACTCCGATCGACCAGCTGACAGGCGCACAGTTATTAGAGATCATCGAGCAGCCGATGGATGATATGGCGGCTGAACTGATGGAGGAGATGAAGCATCACCACCATCATGATCACGAGTGTACTTGTGGCCATGATCACCATGAACACCACCATCACGACCATGATGAGCATTGCACATGTGGCTGCCATGATCACGAACATGAGCATCACCACCATGAACATCATCATGATCATGAGTGCAGCTGTGGCCACGACCATCACGATCATGACCATGAGTGCAGCTGTGGTCACGACCATCATGAACACCACCATCACGACCACGATGAGCATTGCACATGTGGCTGCCATGATCACGAACATGAGCATCACCACCACCATGAACATCATCATGATCATGAGTGCAATTGTGGTCACGACCATCATGAACACCATCATCACGATCATGACCATGAGTGCAGCTGTGGTCACGATCATCATCACCATGATGCAGATGAAGTGTTCACAAGCTGGGGCCTTGAGACAAGCCGTAAGGTAGAGCGTGAGAAACTGGATGAGATCTTACATGACCTTGCTCATACAGAGAAGTATGGTCAGGTTCTCCGTGCAAAAGGTATGCTTCCGGCAGCAGACGGTTCATGGCATTACTTTGATCTGGTTCCGGAAGAGATCGAGATCCGCACAGGTGCTCCGATCTATACCGGTAAAGTATGCGTGATCGGTTCTAATCTGAATGAGGATGCATTAAAAGAGCTTTTTAAATAATTGAGAATCAGGAGTTACTATGAACGGAAAGAAAGAAAAGGGTATGCCTGTATTTTTGATCAATGGATTTCTGGAAGCAGGCAAGACAAAGTTCATTTCCTTTACCTTACAGCAGGAATATTTCAAAGCGGATGAGACAACGGTTCTGATCCTTTGTGAAGAGGGCGATACAGAGTACGATCCGAATCTCCTTCGTGAAACAAAGACAAAAGTTGTGACTGTTGACGATGTGTCAGAATTGACACCGGAATTCTTCCGCAGTATCGAAGCTGCCTATGATCCGTGTCGAGTTCTGATCGAGTGGAATGGAATTTGGCCTCAGGATCAGCTGATCCTTCCGGCTGACTGGGAATTATTCCAGCAGATCACGATCATCGATGGAGATTCCTTTGAAATTTATTTAAATAACTTGAAACCGCTGCTTAGCCTGATGGTGAAGAATTCTGAGCTGATCATCGTAAATCGCTGTGATGAGGTAAGTGATGAGGATATTCTTCGTTACCGCAGAGGATTGAAGGCATTAAGCCCGCAGGCAGAATTGATCTTTGAAGATTCTGAAGGCGAGATCGAGTTGGAATTAATGGAAGAGGATCTTCCGTATGATCTCCAGGCAGATGTGGTTGAGATCAGTCCGGAGGCATATGGTATCTGGTACCTGGATGCGTTGGAGAATGAAGAGCGTTATAAAGGAAAAGTATTTGAGTTTACAGCGATGACACTAAAGGCTCCGGAGTTCCCGAAGAACTACTTTGTTCCGGGACGTATGGCAATGACATGCTGTGCAGATGATATGACATTCCTGGGCTTTGTATGTAAGGCAAGAGAGGCAAGGCTTTTAGAATCCGGCAACTGGGTAAAGGTTCGTGCAAAAATGACTTATGAATACTGGCAGGAGTACGAAGGAATCGGTCCGGTACTTTATGCAGAGAGCGTTGTTCCGGCTGAAGAGATCAAAGAGGTCGTACAGTTCTAATATTTATACAAATAAGAAAAGCTGACATCACAGATTTTGTGAATGTCAGCTTTTTGTTACATTGGCGGAACCGGAGTTGGTCTGTCCGGATCAAATACGCTTGTTACGTCAAAGAGATCGTCCAGGTATGTCTTTTCCGGATTGGTTTCCGGAAGGTCATAATACATTCGGTATCCATCAAGATTTCTGCGGCCCTGACGCATGAACTTGTCCCCAATCTGTACCCAGTGCTGATTGCCGTCGACGTTGCAGAAATAGCGGAAACCTAGTTTATAAAGATAATTGAATTTTTCATTTGCAGTGGTGTAAAGTTTCCAGTCTCCAATGTCGGCACCGAATGGATAAAGGATGATGTCGGTTTCTCCAATGAGAGACTCTACACGTGCTTCCCATTTGTCAGAATCGGTTTTGACAGAGGACAGATCACGGTCTGTGAAATTGATGTGGCCCCAGCTGTGGGAAGCAAGCTCCCAGCCATTGTCGCGTAGGCACTGAGCAACCTCTCGCGCTGTCTGACAATCCTCTTCGTAGTATGGATTGGAATCTTTATATTCCGGATCTGTGCGATATCCAAGGATACCCTGGTATCCGGTAAATGCAATGACTGCACGTGCTCCTTTGTAAGAGAAGTCCGGATGCTCTGTGATAAAATCTTCCAGAAGCGGAACCAGATCGTAAGCGCCTATGGAAACAGTTCCATCATCCAGGATCATTTCACAGGTTGGTTTCCCATCTTCACCAACAATCATGCGGGTGGCAAAACCATCGTCTTCCATGTATTCATAGTAGCAAACATCGTCCTGAGACATGACAAATGCTTTTTTGTCCGGAGGAAGAAGAATGTCGCCTTCAACAAATTTTACATTGCCATTTTCGTCTGTCGTTTCGTATGCCAGATCATGCATCTTTACGAGGACGTATCCTCGGTTATACATCTGTTCCAAAATTTTCAGAAACTCACTTTTGGTGGTCATTACCTGGTTGTATCCGGCGGAATCATGATCACCGTCAAAGGCTTTTGCATTGTCCATGATCAATGTATGGAAGAATACATGAGTCACTTCTTTGGGATCAATGCGAACTAATGTAGATTTGATTTCTTCATATTCTTCGATCATGTCTAAAACAGAAGAATCCTCTTTATAAGATTCATCCGATTTTAACAGTTTGATCGCACCATCATAATCGTATGTATCTGCCAGTTTTTGGGCCTCCGCTAACAAACGGTTTAATGGAGTATCCGTTGTCATAACAGCTTCGGTTGACAGTTGGATGGAAGATCCTGTTGGCGCAACTTGTGCAACGTAACCGGAATCCTTAGAGATGTCATGAAAATCCTTTTTGCTATGAAAATAGAAGCCGGCTCCGATCGCACCCAGCAAAACAAAGACTGCAAGGATGATCAGCAAGATCAAAACAATCTTTTGTCTGCGACGCTGCTTTTCACGACGGGAGACATAGGATCGGCGTCGGATATAGTTATCGTTAAAATCCATAGAGTCACCTCAATTGAAATATTCCTTTTATTATACCATAATTCGCAGTTACTGTCATGCTCCATTTGTCCGTTCCATATGTATAGAATAAGCATTTTCAGAACAAAAGGGGTAATCATGAAACGATTTTTGATGCGTATATGTGTGTTCTTAAGTGTTGTTTATATTACGATCATAGATCCGATCCGTATATTAGCAGAAAATAAAAATGTGTCTGCAGGACCGGAAATTGGCGCACCATCTGCACTGTTGATGGAAGCGAGTACGGGAAGCGTGATTTATGAAAAGAATGCAGATGAACCGAGGAATCCTGCCAGTGTGACGAAGATTATGACGCTGATCTTAATTTTCGATGCCTTACAGTCCGGTAAGATAAAGCTGTCAGATGAAGTTTTGACCAGTGCCTATGCAAAATCCATGGGAGGTTCTCAGGTGTTTTTGGAGGAGGGTGAAATCCAAACGGTCGAGACACTGATCAAATGCATTGTGATCGCATCCGGAAATGATGCATCGGTTGCTATGGCAGAGTTTATTGGAGGAGATGAAGGTACATTTGTAAGAATGATGAATGAACGAGCTTCAGGACTTGGAATGGAACACACTACATTTGTAGATTGTTGTGGCCTCACGGAAGACCCGGCCCATGTGACAACAGCCAGAGATATCGCGCTGATGTCCAGAGAATTGATCGTGAAATATCCGCAGATCACGAATTACACAACTATTTGGATGGAAAATATCACGCATGTAACAAAACAGGGAACCAAGGAATTTGGTCTGTCCAATACCAATAAACTTTTAAAAATGGCAACCAATTTTGAAGTGACAGGATTAAAGACCGGATCTACCAGTCTGGCGAAATATTGTCTGGCTGCGACTGCCAGAAAAGAAGGAGTAGAATTGATCGCAGCGATTATGGCGGCCCCGGACTACAAAACCAGATTTAACGATGCAGTTGCATTGTTAAACTATGGTTATGGAAATTGCCGCGTGTATCGGGATGATGATCCGCCGCAGTTGACTCCGCTTTCTGTGTCCGGAGGCGTAGAAGATGTAGTTGAAGTTCAGTATGGGGAGTTATTTTCATTTTTAGGGTTACACGGAGAGAATTTTGCAAACATTGAAAAGGAAGTGATCATGCAGGAAAACATAGAAGCTCCTGTTGCGGTTGGAGATGTGCTGGGATATTTGGTGTATCGACTGGATGGGCAGGAGCTTGGCCGTGTGGAGATCAGGGCAGCTCAAGATGTGGAAAAGGCAGGATTCTTTGATTATTGGAAGAAAATATGGAGAATGGTAACATAAATGAAAAGTCTTACATACCATAGTACATCAGCAGTTTTGGAGGAATAAAATGAGAAAAAAGGTATGTAGGATTTTGATCGGAGGCATGTGTATAGCTGCGCTTACCGGATGTGCGCAGGAAACATCAGCAGGTACACTGGTAACACTCAATGAGGTGGCACATTCCATTTTTTATGCACCTCAGTATGTGGCTATTGAAGAAGGCTATTTTGAAGACGAGGGCATTGATCTGACGCTGGTCAACGGAGGCGGTGCAGATAAGGTAATGACTGCCATGATATCAGGAGACGCAGACATCGGATTCATGGGCTCTGAGGCTTCGATCTACACTTACGCCGGAGGGGAAGAAGACTATGCAGTGAACTTTGCACAGCTGACCCAGCGTGCAGGTAACTTTCTAGTTGGTAGAGTACCGGAGGAAGATTTCCGATGGTCGGATCTAAAAGGAAAAAAGGTTTTGGGAGGAAGAGCCGGTGGCATGCCTCAGATGGTATTTGAGTATATTTTGAAGAAGAACGGCTTGGATCCCAAGACAGATCTGGAAATTGACCAGAGTATCAATTTTGGCCTGACTGCAGCAGCATTTACCGGAGACGATTCCGATTACACTGTGGAGTTTGAACCGTTTGCAACCGGTCTTGAAACAGCGGGAGAAGGTTATGTAGTTGCTTCTTTGGGAGAGGAGTCCGGATATGTTCCGTACACGGCATATTGTGTGAAGAGGAGCTATTTGGAGGAGAATCCGGAGATCGTACAAAAGTTTACTAATGCAATCCAGAAAGGAATGGACTATGTAAATACGCATTCGGCAGAAGAAATTGCAAGAACCATTCATCCACAGTTTAAAGAAACAGGGTTAGAGGATCTGGTCACAATCGTAAAACGCTATCAGGAGCAGGATACCTGGAAAGAGGATCTGGTATTTGAAGAGGAGAGTTTTGAACTGCTGCAGAATATTCTCGAAGAAGCAGGAGAACTTCCGATGCGGGTTCCGTATGAGGATCTAATTACAACCGAATTTGCAAAAGCAGCGATTGAATAAAAAACAGGCATCGTCCATTCTTTTAAGGAGTGGTACGATGCCTGAATGTATTATTTACCTAAAAATTCTTTTGCAGTTTTTACGATGCCGTCGATATCAAGACCGTAGTACGGATACAACTCTTCCGGATAACCCGGCTCTGCGAAACAGTCCGGAACACCGATCTTCTTCATGCGGCACGGAACACCGGCTTCCATGAGAACGTCAGCAACGATGCTGCCAAGACCGCCAAGAATGTTGTGGTCCTCAACTGTCAGGATGTTTCCTGTCGCTTTTGCAGCTTTGATGATCGCTTCTTTGTCGATCGGTTTGATGGTATGCATATCGATAACGCCTACATCAAGACCAAGCTCTTCTAATTTACGAGCTGCCTGAACGGAGTTGTAAACAGCCATTCCGGTTGCGATAATGGTAAGATCTTTGCCTTCGCTCAGTTCGATTGCCTTACCGATCTCATAATCATATTCGTAATCTTCCATGTAAACAGCCGGTTCTTCACCACGCGGGATACGGATGTAGATTGGTCCCTTATAATCTAAGGATTTACGAAGAAGTTTCTTTGCCTGGTTTGCATCACACGGGGCAACCATAGTCATGTTCGGAATTGCATTCATGATACCGAACTCTACGATTGTGTTGTGTGTCGGGCCGTAACCGGAGGAAAGGCCTGCGTGTGTACCGATGAGACGAACCGGGAAATCGTTGTAGCAAACATCGTTGTGGATCTGGTCAAGAGCACGTACACAGAGGAACGGACCGAATGTCTGAACAAACGGGATAAAACCTTCTTTTGCAAGACCTGCAGCCATGGTTACCATGTTCATTTCCTGGATACCCGGATCCAGAACGCGGTCCGGATGTTTTCTCATAGCAGCAGCCACGCGGTTTACAGTACTGTCGGAGTTAATGTAGCATACGCGCGGATCTTCTTCGATCATCTGAAGAATTTCGTTTGTAACGGTGCCTTTGGCATCCATCATCTCGGCAAAATCGCCGCAGCAAAATGTAAATCCAGCCATATTATTCTACCTCCGCTAATCTTTCATTTGTATATTTCTCAATGATCTCAATAGTCTCTTCAAATTTATCATCTGCGAATCCGCCGATGTGCCATGCGGACGGACGAGCTTCCATGTAGTCAACGCCCTGGCCTTTCTTTGTGTCGAAGATGATACAGTTCGGTTTGCCGTTTAATGTTACCTCCGGAAGAGCAGCGAGAGCCTTATCGATCTCTGTCATGCTTCTTCCGTCAACAACAACTGCGTTCCAGCCGAATGCACGGAATGCGTTTGCCATGCCTTCCGGACCGCCTTCTTCGCCCCATCTTACGTTCTCGTTTGTTTCGAATGCAGCAGAGCAGTGGTTGAAGTCTACGAGAGCAACGACGTTATCCAGCTTCTTGGATGCTGCGTAAAGGATTGCCTCCCAGTTGGAACCTTCCTCCATCTCACCGTCACCTAAGAGTGTAAAGACTCTGGATTTGATGCCTTTTACGCGATTTGCATGTGCCATACCTGCTGCCCAGGAAAGACCATGACCGAGGGAACCTGTGGAAACTTCAATACCTTTTACGTATTTTCTGTTCGGATGCGGACCAAACGGATGACCGACTGTGTTGTATGTATCGAGAAGAAGATCCCAGTCATACATGCCTAAATCACAGAAGATTGTGTATAAGAGGATACCATTATGTCCTTTGCTGAGGATGAAACGGTCTCTTTCCGGATCTTCCGGATTTGCCGGGTCAAAATTCATGTGTTTGTAGTAAAGAGCAACAACTGCATCTGTCGCAGACATCGGACCTCCGATGTGAACGTTGCCGATACGGTATGTACCAAGAGCCAACTGTTTACGGATGTGACCGGCTTTCGCTACCAGTTCACGTACACTTTCGATCTGTACTCTAGCCATAATTGAAATACCACCCTTTCATGAGAATCCCTTCTGTGTGAATTGTATATATTTCTTGAAAATATATAAGCAATATGCACAAAAGATAAACGGTTTTTATTGATTAATTAGACTATATCACGAATGGAAACAAAGGACAAATTCCAGTATTTCATGAAAAAGACATAAACAAAAGTTATGGATAAGGTTGACAGATGGGGTACGTGGTCAGTAAGATAGAAGTGAGTGAAATTTTGAAATAAGGATGACTTCTGGGAACAGGAGGAAATTGTTTATGCAGATCAAACAATTGGAATATTTAGTGAAAATTGTAGAAAATGGCTCAATTTCTAAGGCGGCTGAGCAGCTTTATATCACCCAGCCAAATCTGACGAAAGCGGTCAGCAGTTTGGAAAAAGAGTACGGGATCCGTATTTTTAACCGTAAGGCAAGAGGCGTGGAACTGACCGCAGAAGGCAAAGAATTCATGAGATATGCCAGAAAAGTTATAGCTGCAGCAGAAGCATTGGACAGCAACTTCATTTCCGGTAAGAAAGAACATCGGGCAGAATTATTTTTGGCTGCTCATCAGCTGGATTTTTTGTATGACGGTATGTTGAAAACATATGAAAAATTTGCTGATGGCAGTGTCCATTTCAGTTTGATCGAGACGGATCGAAGCGATGTGGTGCAGCAAGTCTTGGACGGCAATGCAGATATCGGTTTTCTGGTTCGAAATGATGCTGATGCGAAGAGTCTTCTTTGGAATAAGGAGGCAGGGCGACTGGAGATTGAAGTGTTGGATCGCGGAACCTATTATATTTGCGTGGGACCTATGTCTAAGTTTTATGAGAGAACTACGGTGGAATATGAAGAGGTCCATGATGGTCTTCAGATCGCATTGGACATGGAAGAGTCAGCAAAGCAGGATCTGTATTTTGACAATGCTCTTCTCAGAGACGGTGCTGTAGAGAAAATGATCTTTTTTAATACCGTAGCAGGATGTGAGCATTTTCTGTTAAACAGCGATGCATTATTGTTTGTATCCAAGTGGACAATTGGCTGTTTTAAGAATCCAGAGATCCGTACGATCCCGGTACAGATAAATGAGAGTCTTCCTACTGGCGGAATCAATGAATTACTGATGGTAAGGAGAGCAGGAGAAGAACTCAACGAGACGGAGCGGATGTTTGTGGAATATGTGCGAGCAAGATTTGAAAATTGAGGATAAACAAAGGAGAAAATGTATGAAAACAATCGGATTGATCGGTGGAATGAGTTGGGAAAGTACCGTTACATATTATGAAGTAGTGAATGAGGTGGTAAAGGAGCGCCTTGGCGGTTTGAACTCTGCGAAAGTGTTGCTTTATAGTGTAAACTTCGAGGAAATTGAAAAAAGACAGGCATCCGGAGACTGGGATGAATGCGCGGAGATTCTTGGAACGGCTGCTCAGAATCTGGAAAAAGCCGGAGCGGATTTTATTATCATTTGTACCAATACCATGCACAAAGTTGCACCGCAGATGCAGGAGATGATCCACATTCCGATCATTCATATCGCAGAAGCTACAGCCGACGAATTAAAGAAAAAAGAAATCAAGAAAGTTGCTCTGCTCGGAACAAAATATACCATGACTCAGGATTTCTACCGTGGAAAACTGGTGGAAACAGGACTGGAAGTGTTGATCCCGGACGAAGAGGGTGTGGCTATGATCAATGATGTGATCTTCAACGAACTTTGTCTCGGTGTATTAAAAGAAGAATCCAAAGCAGCTTTTGTGAAAGAGATTGAAAAGCTGGCGGAGCAAGGAGCAGAGGGTGTGATCCTTGGATGCACAGAGATTGGGCTGTTAATCAAGCAGGAGGACGTGAAGATCCCGGTATTTGATACAACCATGATCCACGCGACAAAGGCAGCAGAGATGGCATTAGAAGGATAATATAAAGAAGGAAAATTTTATGGCAAAAGATAAACGAATTAAGGGTTGTTATAATTTAGAGTGTAAACGTTATCGAAAAGAATACAAATACGAGGTCACAGACAATTTCTGTACCATCTGCGGAACTCCATTAGTGTTTGTTTGTGCGGAGTGCTTCGAGAAAATCGAGGACCAGGGTGCGGAGCATCGATTGTGCGAGGTATGCGAGGCGAAACATCAGGAACGTCGCGATGCCATGAACCAGCGCGTAGAAAAAGTCAAGGAAGCAACTGTGATCGGAGTAAAGATCGTACCCAATGCCATTGAGTTTGTACAAAAAGAACCTGTGAAGAAAATCATGAAAAAGGGTGCGAGTATCATCATTAAGAAGAAACTGTAAATTTAAAATAGAAGCGTCAAATAGCCCATGCATATTTAAATTAAATGCATGGGCTTTATTGAATTTGTTATATTTTTCTTCGCAGATAAACCATATCCACCAACTGAACTCCACATTCATATATCGGGTGATCGTAGTTATCTACAAAGAAATTTTTTATGCTATGAGAACGAACGAAATCACACTTTTCATAAAAGGGAACTGTCAAAGGACTATCTCCCGTGCCAACCTGTAAAATGGAATACTCGTTACCATACTCTTTTACAAGGAAAGCGATCAAGGCTTTTGCATAACCGTTACCTTGATACTCTGGGACTGTTGCAATGTTTTTGATTTCAAGCACACCATTTCCCTCATCAGTTACAACACACTCACATTTGATACCGTTATCGTTAAGAATATACATCCGGCCTTTGTCAAGATAACGATCTATCATATCTTCTTGTTCATCTGCCAATAACAATAAATCGATATATTGTTTCTTGTTTTCTGTAACCTCAATAATTACCATTTCTCTCACCTACAAAATCTTACTGCTAATCTGCCTTCCCGTATTTAATAATACCATATTTTTTGTGTGCTAACAGCCATTCGCGAAAAAAACATTTCCTGTAACGAAGAAGTGTTTCTGCAGGATAATTCAAAGATATAGGTGAGTTGCCAATGATTGAGTATTTATGTTATTATTAAGAATAGGAAAGTAGTTAGACCAACTCGAAATTGTAGGTGAGATAATGATTGTTTTAATTACGGGAGCATCCCATACAGGTAAAACAGCACTTGCGCAGAGTCTGCTTGAAAAATATAAATATCCTTATTTATCCATTGACCATTTAAAGATGGGATTGATTCGCAGCGGAAACACGAAAATGACACCGATGAGTGATGATGGTGATTTAACAGCATACTTATGGCCGGTTGTATGTGAAATGATAAAAACCGCTATCGAGAACAGGCAAAATTTAATTGTTGAAGGTTGCTATGTACCATTTGACTGGCAGAAGGATTTTGATCCTGAATATCTTGAAAATATCAAATACTACTGTCTCGTAATGAGTGAGGAATATATCAAAAATCACTTTGCAGACATAATCAACTATGCAAATATCATTGAGCATCGTTTGGATGATGGAGGATGTACAAAGGAGCGTGTATTGGCTGATAATGCAGAAATATTATCTCTTGCTCAAAAATATAATGTGAACTATATACTTATCGAAGATAAGTATGAAATCAATGTTGATTTGTAACGATAATTACATAAAAGAGCCCATGCATGTTTAGATATAAAATGCATGGGCTGTTTTATGTATTTGGCTTTGTCTATGTATTACTTGTTATTTTTATAAAGCACTCGAATGGAGTTCAACACACAAAGCATCGCAACACCGGAGTCTGCGAATACTGCCATCCACATGGATGCGATACCGAATAATCCGAGAATCATAACCAGGGCTTTGATCGCCAGTGCAAATACCACGTTCTGGTAAGCGATAGTGCCAGTCTGTTTTGCAATGCGGATGGATTCCGGAATTGCTTCCATACTGGATGTCATGAATACGACATCGGCGGCTTCGATGGCT
>JAFYOD010000139.1 GCA_017556515.1 Lachnospiraceae bacterium | reverse complement strand
TCCTTCAAAGGAATCCGGCGCTGCTGCGATGATCAGCCCATGCATCTCTTCTTTCCAAAACTGGCGAAGATTCTCGACAAATCCATTTTTCTCATCCAATAACTTATCATAATTCGGTACATCCAGAGGTCCACTTGGACTACTGGTCAAAAAAACAATTCTTTTAGTCTTCATCATCCGAAACAAACCCCACTTCGGTAAAATCCAGAGGTAAGCGCTGCTTATCCACTCTCTTTACAACAATACGTTTTAAAGATTTCATAAAAGCAACCAAGAATTTGATCTTATCGAACTGTCCCTGTACTTCCATGATCACGCTTCCATTTTCCTGATTATTGCAAAATCCGGTCAAACCAAGTCTCTTCGCCAGTTCTGTTACTTCCAAACGGAAACCTACATTTTGAACGCGTCCGTAAAAGATTAAACGATATCGTCTGATCTCTAAGGATTTGAATTCCGGAAGCTGCGCAGCCTTTACCTGATTGATCACATAATTATCTCTAATCTCTATGATTTTTTTCTTTAAACTCATATCCTGTACCTCCATTCTATGACTAGTTCTATTTTATCATTTTCTTGTGGCATTGACAATTTTATTTTCGTATGTTAAACTATATTTAACAATTAGGTTAAATGTTAAATATTAGGAGGTGAGTCCATGGCATTGCAAGATACCTTACGTGCTCTGGCCGATCCGATCCGCCGTGAGATATTAAGTCTTTTAAAAGGCGGGCGCTTATCTGCCGGAGATATTGCATCACATTTTGACGTTACCGGAGCTTCGATTTCCAGACATTTATCTGTTTTAAAAGAGGCAGATCTGATTCGAGACACCAGAGAAGGGAAATTTATTTATTATGACTTGAATACTTCTGTTCTGGAGGATATTATGCTCTGGATCTCAGAACTGAAAGGAGATTCAACCTATGCTGAAAAATCAGAAACTTAAAATGCTTCTTGCTTCCATCATCACTTTAATTCCGATTCCCATTGGTCTTCTCATCTGGGATAAGCTTCCGGATCAGATAGCAACACACTGGGATTTTGCCGGCAATCCAAACGGATGGAGTTCAAAAGAGTTTGCTGTGATCGGAATGCCTTTATTCTTACTTTTCGTTCACTGGATCTGTGTTGCCGGAACAAAAGCCGATCCCAAAGCAGCCAGCCATCCAAAGCAGCTGATGGCTTTACTCTATTGGAGCTGCCCGGCAGTTTCCATTTTCTGCATGGGTTCCACTTATGCAGAAGCACTGGGATATCATGTATCCATAACCCATTTTGGCGCTATTCTTGTCGGCATTTCATTTATGATCATCGGCAATTATCTCCCAAAATGTCCGCATAACTATACCATGGGCATCAGGATTCCGTGGACATTGCACAGCGAAGAAAACTGGAATCGCACCCATCGTTTTGCAGGTCCGATCTGGGTTATCTTCGGAATCTTGTTTCCGCTCCTAACCTTCCTTGGATATCCAAAACTCTGTACAGCCCTTATGTTTATTGCAGTTTTCGTTCCAATAATCTATTCTTATTTAGACTTTAAAAAATACGAATCAAAATAATAGAGCAAAAAATGAGCAGATACCTTTTTCAAAGTATCTGCTCTGTTTTTTTATCTGTTAAAATATTTGTCCAGTTCTTTCATAAACTGATCCGGGATCGTTCTCGGGAATGGCATCACTGCGATATTTCCAAGGTTTTCCGCAATCTTTCCGAGAAGTTTCGC
>JAFYOD010000138.1 GCA_017556515.1 Lachnospiraceae bacterium | reverse complement strand
GCTTTCTGCATCTCGTGAAGAAGAGTTACAAGGATACGGCAGCCGGAAGCACCTACCGGGTGTCCTAATGCAATAGCACCGCCGTTCGGATTTAATTTAGCAAGATCAAAACCAAGATCTTTACCTACTGCTACGGACTGAGCTGCGAATGCCTCGTTTGCCTCGATGATATCGAAGTCAGCGATTGTCATGCCAGCTTTATCCATTGCTTTCTGTGTTGCAGCTACCGGACCGATACCCATGATCTCCGGCTCAACGCCTGCAAGAGCACCAGCTACCCATGTAGCCATCGGTGTAACACCGAGTTCTTTTGCTTTCTCTTCGCTCATAACAACAACTGCTGCAGCACCATCGTTGATACCGGAGGAGTTACCAGCTGTTACGATACCGTCTTTCTTGAATGCCGGACGAAGTTTGCCAAGTGTCTCCATTGTGGAACCAGCTCTCGGGCCTTCATCTGTATCTACGATAACGGAACCTTTTTTACCTTTTACTTCTACCGGAACGATCTCATCTTTGAATGCGCCAGCTGCGATAGCTGCCTCAGCCTTGTTCTGGCTTACCATTGCAAAGTGATCGAGTTCTTCTCTTGTAAGACCCCACTGCTCACAGATGTTCTCTGCTGTGATACCCATGTGGTAGTTGTTGAAAGCATCCCATAATGCATCGTTAACCATTGTATCGATTAACTGGCCGTTGTTCATACGGTAACCGTAACGACCCTGCATCATAGCATACGGAGCTTTGGACATGTTCTCCATACCGCCTGCTACAACGATGTCTGCATCGCCTGCTGCGATCATCTGTGCTGCCATGTTTACACACTGTAAACCGGAACCGCAAACTACGTTGATTGTTACAGCCGGAACCTCGATCGGAAGGCCTGCTTTGATCATTGCCTGACGAGCAACGTTCTGACCCTGACCAGCCTGGATTACACAACCCATGTATACCTGATCAACTGCCTCCGGAGCAACGCCTGCTCTGTTTAAAGCTTCCTTGATAACGATTGCACCAAGTTCCGGTGCCGGGATTGTGCTTAATGCACCGCCCATTGTTCCGATTGCTGTACGACAAGCACCTGCAAGTACGATTTTCTTTGCCATTTTAATCTTCCTCCTCATTTTACCATGTCGGACTTTAGAGACTATTATAAAATATTTTCTTGGTTTTTAGCGGATCAGATCCGCAATTTTGCCTGCCAAAAAAACATAAAAGTACACACGTCCCGACAATAACTATATGATAACATAATCATAGCACCAATCAATATTGGTGTCAAATAATTATCATAGGATTTTATGTATTTTTTCTAATCCAAATTAGGTGTTTTCACTTATTTTTAGTACTTTTTTTAGCCCCTTATTCATCGTTTGCTTTCAACACTACACCAGGCACATTTCGGAGTTCTTGCTTGTAAAGTTTCAGCAACTCTTCCTGATATGGAGATGCATCCTGTAAGCGATAAATATAATAAACGGTTCTGTTAGGCGGCTTAATATCCAATTCGTGAATAGACAGCGGTGCATTTTTGACCATGGTTCTCGCAATGGAAACCGGAAGAAATGCCCAGTTTTCGCCACTCTGTGTAAAATACTGTAAAAATCCCATCTCATCCAGATAAATTCGGGGCATCGCTGAAGTTCCAAAATAATAATCGTGCCAAGTGTCGAAGTTTCGATCCCATCTGGTACGGATTTCTCTTCTTGGATCCAGATCCTTCAACGACACGTGTTTCGGTAATTTCAGATCCGCACCGGCCACAAGACACAGCTCCTCTTCAAATAAAATATTCGTTTTTATCTGCAGTGAATACATGGGATCCGTAATAAATGCAATGTCGACATCTTTATTGCTGACATAACCATATGCATCTGCCGAGTGGATCGTTGTAACATGGAGGCTGCACTCCGGATTATCTCGTATAAAGGTCTGAAATACATTTGGAAGCATAAATGCCAGAAGACTGCCTACGCTGGCTACGTAAAAACTCTTCTCACTTCCCAAAAGCGCTGCTTCCTGGGTTTCGTTCCAAAGTGCCTGCCAACGATGGGCCAGACCCACGAATGCCTGCCCTTGGCGCGTCAATTCCACATGGCGAACGCCCTTGTTGCGGACAAACAAGGTGTATCCCAGTTCTTCTTCCAGCGCACGGATTCTTCGTCCCAGCGCCGGCTGAGTGATATATAATTTTTCCGCCGCAGCCGAAAAACTTCCATACTGTACAATATTTAAAAAGGCTTCAATCTCCAAAAAAGTCATAACAGGCCCTCCAAATGTTAATAGTTATTAACATTATATCAAACTTTTTATCATTTTACAAATAATAAAGAACATGATAAACTCACCTACGTTGACAAGCTAGTATTTTTGCGATTTTTCGCAAGATGATCTTGGGATATCGGGGCTCTTCCTCCCCTTTTCCATATGATATTATAAAAAAGCCGTGTTTTCGATTAATTGCCTGATTGAAAACACGGTTTTTGTATTTCTGTTAAATGTGGAGTTAACTAAGTCAACTTGGTAAAAAAAGAGTCCCAGGATGGCAAGAGATTTCTCGATGGAAATTCCTGTTTGTCCTGGGAGTTTTGATTTTTAAAGTCAATGGATATTAGATAATCCAATACATAAAGAGATTTGGCGTGAGCTTTTGGGATACTCTTATGGTTTACAGACCGCAAAATCACACTACTCATTCACATTAAACATAACCATTTTGACAGTTGAGCTCTTTTATGTGCAAGAAATCCAACGTTTTCATATATAGCTTCCATCTATCATGTGATATCTTTATACCTAATTGGTTCTGCTGTCCAGTTTCCCATATTTTTTGCCTCTGCTTTATTTGATTTTATTAAAGAATTAGGGCTACCTATCCAATCAAGCTACTCATTTTCCAAAATCACTGGGACAGATTCCTTACATTTTTACTTTAATGTCCCAATATTGAAGTTTTACATATCAAATATGATCTTATATCCTAAACTTCTGAAGTCACTTGCGTATTAACCAAGATAACTTGGCAAGCAAAAGTCCCATAAATGTCAGGTGTTTCCAAAAAGAACCATAGAATTCCGTCGGTACTTGGCGCTGTATTTTAGCGCCTTAGTACCGTTACGAAATTCTCTGCGCGAGAGCGTGTTCTTTTGGAAATTCCTAGCATTTATGGGACTCTTTTACTACCAAGTTAACTTAGTTAAATCTACACTTAATTAAGTTCTTTTTTATAGATCTCGATTACCTGTTTCATGGCCTCTGCGCCCGGAGCACCGATGGTCATTCTCTTCTCTACACAAGTTTTCATGGAGATTGCTTCGTAGATATCCTCCTGGAATACCGGGCTGATCGCCTGATATTCTTCAAGGCTCAGTTCATCAAGAGAAATATTCTTTTCAATGCAAAGAAGTACAAGCTGGCCGATGATACCATGGGCATCACGGAATGCTACACCATGATTTACAAGATAATCTGCTGCGTCTGTTGCGTTTGTAAAGCCTTTCTTCGCACTCTCTTCCATTACATCTTTGCGGAATGTCATAGAAGAAACCATTCCTGTGAAGAGTAAGAGACAGCCTTTTACTGTATCGATCGCATCAAAAGTCAGTTCTTTATCTTCCTGAAGATCTTTATTGTATGCCAGCGGAATACCTTTGGTAATTGTAAGCATGGATACAAGAGCACCATATACACGACCTGCTTTGCCACGGATCAGTTCTGCGATATCCGGGTTCTTCTTCTGCGGCATGATGCTGCTGCCTGTGCTATAGGAATCGTCCATCTCTACAAAACGGTACTCGTTTGTATTCCAGATGATGATTTCTTCGCAGAAGCGGCTTAAATGCATGGAAATTGTGGAAAGTGCAGATAAAAGCTCAATCAGGTAATCTCTGTCAGCTACAGAATCCATGCTGTTGAGTGTCGGACCGTCAAAACCAAGAAGTTCTGCAGAATATGCACGATCCAGCGGATATGTGGTACCGGCAAGAGCACCAGATCCAAGCGGACAGTAGTTCATACGTTTTCTGATATCTGCCAGACGACTTCTGTCTCTGCGGAACATTTCATAGTAAGCACCGACATGATGAGCCAGAGTGATCGGCTGCGCTTTCTGTAAATGTGTAAAGCCCGGCATGTAAGTATGAAGATTCTCCTCCATTAACTCTAAGAGAACTTCCAGAAGGCCTTTTAAAAGTTCATCCAGTTCATCGATCTCGTCTCTTGTATAAAGTTTCATATCAAGAGCAACCTGGTCGTTACGGCTGCGGCCTGTATGCAGTCTTTTTCCTGCCTCTCCTACACGCTCTGTCAGATGCGCTTCCACGAAAGAATGGATATCTTCATGCTCTGTTGTGATTTCCAGTGTGCCATTGTCCAGGTCCTCACGGATGCTTGTAAGGCCTGCGATGATCACCTCTTTGTCCTCATTGGATAAAATGCCCTGTTTCGCAAGCATTGTCACATGAGCGATGCTGCCTGCGATATCCTGTCTGTAAAACTTCTGATCAAAAGAAATAGATTCATTAAAATTGTGTACTAACTGATTGGTCTGTTTTGTAAAACGTCCACCCCAAAGTTTCATATTTGGGTCCTCCTTTTGTATTATATTT
>JAFYOD010000016.1 GCA_017556515.1 Lachnospiraceae bacterium | reverse complement strand
TTGACTCGAGTCGTTGATGTTCGCTCAACTAAGCTCGACATCGTCTCGCTAAGGTTCGCGAACGACCTCGCACTAAGTTCATGCTTCGCATTCACTAAGTTGCTTTCGGCCTCTCAAGGACAAGGCATATCTTAGCACTACTGTCGACATATGTCAACAACTTTTTGCAGAAATTTTTCTAATTGTTTTAACTGTATGTTCAATTCATAGTTTTTATCATTTCCCATCCATATAGAAAACCCATCCGCCGAATCCGGCAGATGGGTTGATAGCTTACTTTCTATTATTCAATAATAGACTCTACTTCTTCTGTTCCTGCACAAAGGAGTGCAAGAAGCATGGTCTGCTGTGTTCCCTTATATGCATCTTTGATTTTGAAACGCTCATCCAGTGTATGGCACTGAGAATCATAATCATCGCCAATGCCGAGACATACTGCCGGAAGTCCTGCTTCGATCGCACGATTACAGTTTGTGGAACCGCCATTTCCAAGAACAGGATCTGCTCCCAGGAATCTGGTAACAGCCATTGCACCTTCTACGATCGGTGTGTGTGCATCCTGATTTCCTGCATTTACATCACAAATATGTTTCACTGTATATGTGATAGTATCCTGTCCCCAACGATCTGTTTCTTCTTTGCAGGCCTCTTCGATCGCATTGAAGATGCGCTCGCGAAGTTTCTCAAGCTCCGGCTGAGAGTTGGAACGGAAGTTGAATCGGATAGTCGCTGCTCCTACGATCGCGTGAACAGCTGCGTAGCTTCCTGCTTCTAAGTTTGTGATCGCAAATGTTGTCATCGGATCGGACGGTACCTGGAACTCAGAGATCTTTGCGATCGCTCTGCCTGCTGCGTGGATCGGATTTGCAACTTTTCCAAACATTGCACAAGCATGTCCGCCGATTCCGTGGAATGTAACTTCATATGTCTGGATACCTGTTGCCTCGTATGTAATACCGGTAATGCCCGGGCCGTCAACAGAAATACTTGCGTCTAATTCCGGATGATGATCACAGTAATATTTCATACCCATTAATGCACCGGTACCTTCTTCTTTTACTGTACCAACCACATGGATATCACCTTTAGTCTGGATTCCTGCTGCATTCAGTGCACGCACAACACCGATCACTACTGCACATCCTCTTGTATCGTCTACGATACCCGGACATTTGATCCAGCCGTCTTCTTTGATGATCTCAAGTTTTGTATCCATCGGGAATACTGTGTCCATGTGACCTTCGATAATTACATTTTTTCCGCCGCCGATACCTTTACGGATACCTACGCAGTTGCCAAACTCATCGATATGGCAATCTTCCAATCCTTCTTCTTTAAACATTTCCAGCATTCTGGCAGCTTTTGCAGCTTCGCTTCCTGTCGGAGCCGGGATCAATGTGAGTTCACACTGCTTATCGATCACATTGTACTGGTCTTCTACCATAAAATCTAATGCTTTCTTTACAGCTTCGCTTGCTGTTAAAGCATTTACTTTGTTCTGAATTTTCTCGGATACCTGATAGCTCATTCGAGTTTCCCCCTTCAATTATATATAGTTTAGTATAGTTTATTTTCTTAGTTTTGGCAATTCATTCTCACCCTGAAATAAAGTATAAACGGTCATGGACACCGACTGTAAAACTTGATATACTTTTAATAAATAAGGAGGAAATAAACGATGAGCATTAAAAATAAAATTGATCTGCATTTACACATTGACGGTTCCGTACGTCCGGAAACCGTATATGAATTATCCAGAAAATATCATGTGGAACCTGAGTGTAACATGACACTGGACGAGATTCGCAGTTCCATGATCATCCCGGATGGTGAATATGATCCGGACTTCTTAACATTTAACGCACCGATCCGTGCAATGCAGACACCGGAAGGCCTTTCCCGTGTTACGAAGGAGTTGATCGAACGTCTGGAAGAAGAAAATCTGATCTATGCAGAACTTCGTTTTGCACCACAGTACCATCTGGAAAGAGGTATGACTCAGGAAGATGCAGTTGTTGCTGCGATCGAGGGTTTAAATGAAGGTCTAAAAAATTGCAAAACATTAAAGGCCGGTCTCATTTTATGTGCAATGAATCACTGTGATCCGAACCAGAATCATGATGAAAACCTAGAAACAGTCCATCTTGCAAAAAAATACCTTGGAAAAGGTGTATGTGCTTTAGATCTCGCAGGATATGAAGAGCGTATGAGTGAATATGCGGATCTCTTCGAGCTGGCACACGAACTTGGCATTCCGACAACAACACACAGTGAGTTTTCTGTTGGTGAAGCATTGAAATATGGTACTTCCCGTATCGGTCATGGATACCAGGCAGCTTTAATCCCGGAATTAACAGAAGAAGTTATAAAAAAAGGCGTTACATTAGAAATGTGTCCGGACAGCAGCCTTTCTTACGAGTATGGACTTAGCGGAGATGAAACTCATCCACTGTACGTTCTTTTCAAAAAAGGCGCACGTGTAACTGTTAATACAGACAACCTTACCGTTCTTGAAACAAGTCTGGAATTTGAATATGACCTTTGTCGTAAGATGGGCTTTACAGATGAAGACATTGTAAAAATGAACAATTATGCTATCGAAGCCTGCTTCGCAGATGAAGAGACAAAAAAAGCATTACTGGCAGTCCAGCCATAAGAAAAACTCCCTCAAAATTTGAGGGAGTTTTTTATGTCCTATTCTACTCGGATTATCACCTTGGAAGCATATTTTCCTCCATGGTGAATGCTGTTTTTTGCAACTTTTGTCTCGATGCTGTTAAAACCGCCTCTTGTATTACTGTTCGGGAACGTAAAGTTCTTCGCACTGGAAGTGACTGTAATACGAAGTTTATGTCCGGCTTTGAATGTATGAGATAGTTTTGTTGTACGGATCTTAACCGGATATACAACACCCGGTACCATAAATTCCGGTACCTCAAAACCATTGCGGTAACGGACGCAAATCATTCCGTCTGCCAGTTTCATGGAACGTCCTGTTTCATCCACATCTGTGATCCTTACGATCAGATCGGTATCCTCACAATCAGAAGACAGATACAGCTCTGCATACGCATCTCCTGTCACTGTAAGATCTTCTGTCAATGTCTCTGTAGTATAACAAAGAATGTCCTGACGTTTTTCTTCTTCCGTATAATCTTCCGGAACTTCGATCTCATTCTCAGACATATCGATAATATGTGTAGCCGGATTTTTCGGATCATAGAAGAAGGTATCTGTCATCTCTTCTGCCGGTGCAGTTATGGAAATTGTTCCCTCATTCTTGACTGCTGCGTCTGCTTCCGCACCATCCAGATAAAGAGCCATTTCCTTTGTTGTCGGAACCGGCCAGTTTTCAGCTGTATTCCACTCGTTGGAACCCATAGTGTAATATTCTACTTTCGGAGTCTTTTCAATTCCATTGTCAACACCTTTCAGATAATGCTCCAGCCAATCCAGACAGATCAGATCCATGTCATAGCGGAGTGCATTCATTCCTAACTCCAAACCATGCACATCGTAATGAGAGTTTCCACTGTGGATCCATGGACCAAGAATTACCTTTTTATCCTCGTAGTGTTCACAAATATCCAATGCCTCTGTGGTTCCCATACCATTGTCATCGAACCATCCAGACATGATTAGAGCCGGAACTCTGTGACTTCCCATTCTGGACTTCCAGTCTGTTTTCTTCCAAAATTCGTCCAGATCCATATGGTTCAGATATTCATTTACAAACGGAATATCATATCCCAGTGCCTGCTTTGCCATGTTTTCAAGCGGACGGATATCCAGGATCTCTGCCCAGTCATCTCTTTCCATCAGAGAAGAATCTGATCTCTGTCCGGAAACCATAAATGCCCACGCCATCATTCCGGAGTTATAACAGCCGCCGCGTCTCGGAAGATCTCCAAACGCACTTCCTGCAGTTACACTGCTGAGCATTGCTTTCAAATGCGGATTCTCACTGACCATCGCAGCCCACTGAACGAATCCAAGATAGGAACCACCGGTCATGCCAACACCACCGTCAGACCATTCCTGCTCAGCGATCCAGTTTAATGTATCATCTCCATCTTCCGTCTCGTAATAGTTCGGGATCCATGCACCCTCACTGTCCTCACGGCCTCTAGTGTCCTGAACGACGACTGCATATCCTCTGCACACATATTTATAATACATGGACGGACCAACATTTTTACCATACGGCGTACGGATCAATACAGTCGGAACTTTATCTGCTGTGTCCGGCAAATACACATCCGTAGCAAGACGGATACCATCGCGCATTGCGATCATATGGATTTCTTTCGGACGAATATTATATAACGGTGCCTGATACTTTTCTTTCCAGACTTTTAAGATAGTCTTCTCTTCAAAGCCTTCTTTCACAAGCACTGCGCACTGATCACGCCACGGAGTAATGATCGCAACGACTTTTCCACAATCAACGATAAGATCTTTCGGAAATTTCACAATTCGCTGCACGTATTCCCCTTCACAGCGCTTTGTATAGATCTGACCGCTCGCAGTCGTAAATTTCTCCGGATTTCCTGCAAGCTCAGTTTCATATTCATTCAGAGAATTCAACGCCTCCAGAACATTCATCTTTCCCATTTCCTGATACATCTTGAAATCAGAAGTGAACACCTGTCGTTCCTGAAATGTTCCTGTATGTACATCAAGCGGAGAATGATAGATCATCTGATCTTCGATCTCCATTTTTCCAAAACAAATACCGGATACGTAAAACTTCCATCTATTACTCATATCAATTCCCCCACAGAGTTTTTCATCATCAACACAACTGAAACTTGAGCGGGAGTTCCCCGTCTACGATAAGTGTACGACTGTCAAAAATACCCGTACGGATATGAGATTTTTCCAGATCGATCACATACGTTGTATCCTCTACTACAACCGTTATACTCTTGTCATCCTTGCTCACTTCCTGTACAAAGCCCTTAACCACAACCTTTTCTCCGCCTGTGACTTTAATCCTCTTATGAGAATTCTTAGAAGATGCTAAAAAATAATATAACATATCACTTTTGTTCATGACTGTTCACTTCCCCCATTTTTTACCTTTGTAACAAAAAGTATCTGTCAGAAAATCATACAGATACTTTTTGGAATCTTGAGCCATTAAAAACAGCTGCTATATTTAATTCTCTTCAAAATACTTCTGGATTTCTTCCGGATCCTGAGTCTGGATTTTTTTACCTTTCACTTCCAGTAAAAATCCAAGTGCACCGGCCAGTGTATAGGATGTCACCAGCAATTCAGAACCGCCTCTGAAAGAGAAATACAGATCACAAGACCAGTCATCATCCTCTTCTTCGTTGTCATCAAAAAATGGTGTAATGGAATCAATCTCTTCTGC
>JAFYOD010000137.1 GCA_017556515.1 Lachnospiraceae bacterium | reverse complement strand
GCCTGTTCCTCATGAGACTTGTCACGGAATGTTACCATACGCTTACGGATCGGATTGAAATCCGGGTTTTCTTTCAATTCTTCCACTTCACTGATCAAGCGAACAATCTCTTTGGAAATCGGAACGGCACTGGTCAGACCCGGAGACTCGATTCCCACAAGGTTGACTGCGTGCGGAGCAATCTCATCTCTGCGCTCGATCACGAAATCATGGAAACCGCCAATGCTCGGCGGGTTCAGTTTCGGGCGGATTCCCGCAAAGTTACGAATATAATATTCTCTCTTTAAATACGGGAAGATTCTGCTTCCATCCTCGATCAGCATATCCATAATGCCCTTTGTGGAAGCATAGTTATCATTTTCATCAATATACTCGGTACTTGGTCCCACCATGATGTTACCGTCCAAAGTTGGTGTCAGATGAATGCCAAGACCTCCTGTCTTAATATTCGGAACCGGATATGCAGGAAGCGGGAGCATATCTCCGATTCTCTTATCTAAAATATAATATTCACCACGGCACGGATAGAGTGTGTACTCATCGATACCCAGCATTGCAGATACTTTATCTGATCCAAGGCCTGCACAATTCACCACCCAGCGTGTTCTGATATCTCCGCTTGCAGTATGAACAGTATAAATTCCCTCTTCATCACGATCGATAGAGGTCACTTCACTGTCAAAATAGAACTCTACGCCGTTGTCCGCCGCATTTTCTGCCATGCCATAAGTAAACTGGAACGGGCTGAGAATTGCAGTTGTCGGAGACCACATGGCAAAGTTGCCGCCAACATGAGGCGCTTTTTCATCGATAAATGCACGATCCACGATCTCAATTCCTACAATTCCATTTTTTTCACCCTGCGCCTTCAGACTTTCCAGCTTCGCAAGATCATCTTCTGTATAACCAACCACCAGTTTTCCTGTTCTCTTATACGGTATGTCCAGTTCTGCCGCGATCTGATCAAATCCACTGTTTCCTTCCACACAGAACTTCGCCATCAATGTTCCCGGTTTGTTATTGTAGCCTGCATGCAGAACTGCAGAGTTTCTGGAACTTGTCTCCATACAAACATCCGGACCCTTTTCTGCCACTGCGATCTTTAACTGATATTTAGAAAGCTCTCTCGCTGCCGAACAACCGACAACACCGGCTCCGATCACTAATACATCATATAATTGTGCCATCTTCATTCCTCCCCGACACAGATTCATTCATAGTTAGTCCTATTATAACACTAATCAGCTTCTCTTTCCATTTCTTTCTTCCTATGCTATACTGAATTATAATGATTTTACATTTAGGAGGTTTTTGTTATGAGCAACAGCTCTGCTGATATACACGCCCAAAACTGGAAACGGAACTTTTTTACCATCTGGACGGGACAGGCTGTTTCGAAGTTCTCCAGCTCGGTTCTTCAGTTTGCCATGATCTGGTATCTGACTGATAAAACTGAGTCAGCCGCCGTTGTTTCCTTTGCAGTTTTTCTGGCATTTTTCCCTCAGGCGATCCTTGGCCCCATCTCCGGTGTCGTGATCGACCGTTATAATCGAAAGATGATCATGATCTTGTCCGATGTGCTGATCGCACTGGTCGGTCTCGCCATGGCGATCGCAGGTTTTATGGGCATACTTCAGCCATGGATGATCCTTCTGGTACTGTTTTTACGTACTGTTGGAACTGCCTTCCATTCTCCATGTATGCAGGCGGTCACTCCGCAGATCGTTCCGGAAGATCAGCTGACCAAATGTGCCGGATACTCTCAGGCTCTTACTTCCGTTTCTGACATTCTCAGTCCGGCAGCCGCTGCCTTGCTCTACCAGATTTGGACATTAGAAACCATTGTCATGCTTGACGTGGTCGGTGCCTTATGTGCATGTGCAACATTGGCAGTTGCCTGGATCCCGAAGCTGGAACGCAGCGAAACCCGCAAAAAGATCACCATGACACAGGATATTCTGGATGGTTTCCATGTACTCCGCCAGAACAAAGGTGTTTTCTATCTGGCTATGATCACAGGACTTTATACCATCGCTCTGATGCCGGTCAGCGCCCTGTTCCCTCTGATGAGCATGTCCTATTTTTGCGGAACCAGCACCCATGCCAGCATCACAGAGATTGTATTCTCCGTCGGCTTCATGATGGGCTCCGTTGTCCTCAGCGCATGGGGAGGAACGAAAAACCGTGTATACACAGTCTTTGGATCTTACATGCTGATGGCAGTCAGTCTCCTCATCACAGGAATGCTCCCAACCTCCGGATTCTGGTTCTTTGCCGTCTGCTCCTGGCTCATCGGTTTTTCCGGACCATTTTACTGGGGTACTTACACACCGATCATTCAGACACATTTCAAAGGCGAATACCTCGGCCGCGTCCTCACACTGACCGGATGCTTCCGCTATTTCTTCGGACCGATCGGTCTCGGCGTGGAAAGTATTTTATCCGAACATTTTGGTATTAAACTGTGGTTTACCGTAGCCGGTATCCTGGTATTGATCGCTGCAGTTCTGATCCTGATGATCCCTGATGTACGAACATGTGACAAACGAGAAACTTAAGAAAAAGCGCTGCAACCTGATATATCCAGATTGCCGGCGCTTTTCCATTTTAATAACCTTTATTTTCTAATCTCAAGAAGTTTCATCTTTAACTCTTGTTCCATGCGAACCATCTCTGCCTCTGCTTCCAGGCGTTTCTGACGACCCTCTGACTGGATTTTCATAACTTCATCAAATGTATCAATCAGAGTCTGGTTGGTTGCCTTTAATGTTTCAATCTCCACAATACCACGCTCAGCTTCTTTTGCAGTTTCCACAGTTGCAAGTTTTAACTTTTCTGCATTCTTCTTTAAAAGCATGTTGGTCATGTCTGAAACCTCACGCTGTGCCTCTGCAGCCTGAGTTGAGTGCTCCACACCTAGAGCAATGACCATCTGGCTCTTCCAGAGCGGGATCGTATTCACGATCGTTGACTGGATTTTCTCTACCATCATGGTATCATTATTCTGAACCAGACGAATCTGCGGTGCTGTCTGCATAGAGATGGTTCTGGTCAGTTCCAGATCATGAAGCTTCTTTTCGAATCTCACACACATAGATTCCAGATCCTTTGCAGCCTGTGCATCTTCCGGAAGTCCACTCATCTGTGCCTTCTGCACCAACGCCGGAAGCTCTCTGTTTCGTGCATCTTCCAGTTTCTGTTTGCCGGCAAGAATGTACATAGAAATCTCTTTAAAGTAGGTCAGATTCAACTCATACATTTTGTCTAAAACAGAAATGTCTTTCATCAATTGCACCTGATGAGAATCCAAAACCTGAACAATCTGATTGATATTTGTCTCAACTTTTGCATACTGTGTTTTCAGCTTTTCCAATTTGTTAACCGATTTCTTAAACAAACCGAAAAATCCCTTTTCCTCTTCATCCACATCAAAGTCTTTTAATTCTGCGATCACGTCGGTCAGCAGACTGCCCACCTCTCCCAGATCTTTGCTGCGAACTTTATCCAGTGCGTGTTCGGAAAACTCAGCCATCTTTTTCTGAGTTGCTGCACCGTATTGCAAGATCATATTGGAATTAGCCAGATTGATCTGACCTGCAAATGAGTCTACCATCGCCTGTTCTTCCGGTGTCAGTTCCGGCTCTTTTATCTGAATCTCTGCTTTTTCTTCTAACGTTACAATTTCTTCCTCCTGGAATGGTTCCAGAGTCAGAACTGGTGTTGTCTGCATATCATTAAATTTGTTTGTCATAATGCCTCCTTAATTATCAAAAAGATTTTACCAGATTTTTGTCACTCCATCGAAACACTCTTCTACACTCATACCGTTGACAGTTGTATAATCACCCGATGTGTCGATCTGGATTCGATAGTCGATCCCAGACTCAGAGCGAACATCTACATACGAAACTCCGTCGGTGCGTTTGTAATAAAAGATATTTCCAGCTGAAAATTCAACCATTTCCTGTTCCACCAAGGACTCCAGTTCAAGCGGTACCTTAGTTTTGATCGGCCATGTACTCTCAGGGATCGAGAATGATGCTTTCCGGCTCTCCATAGTTCCTATATCCGGATCTACATAATAGTCCTTTTCTCCTAAGAATAATCCCATGGTCCACATTCTGGTCTGCATGGTAAAATCAGTCGGATCCGTAAATACCGGATCATAATAAACCTCAAAATCTTTTTCTACTCCGGAATACCATTCGCCCGAGAAGAATACATTTTCCTCCAGATCGAGGCGTTTTACCTGTTTCTGATTCAGATCATAGATGTACATTTTATGACCGTCTTCAATGCCGCCATAGATATAAAGATAATACTTGGAGTTTCCAGCCTCTCCGGAACATACCAGATACATCTCGATCTCAGATAAACAGATTTCGGTGTCTGCGTACGTCTCTCCGTTTAATGTAATCGTAAGTTTATCAAATGCATAATCATTGGAAGATTCTGCATAAGCATAGATCAGATCTGCCCAACCATCCGAAGCGTCTCTGTCAAATTCGTATTCACGTCCCAGTGGTACAGAAATCACATGTCCCGTATCCGGCACTTGTGTATAATATTCTACAAACAACTCCGGAGCCTCATGGAACCAGACGGTAATCTCAAACATACCT
>JAFYOD010000136.1 GCA_017556515.1 Lachnospiraceae bacterium | reverse complement strand
CTGATGGTGATCGGCGTCGGTATCTTGTTCTTGACGATCAAAGAAAAGAAACTGAGAGCAGAGATCGCTAAAGAACATGATGCATATGAAGAAAAAACTGATGTGAAAGTTGTTCACACAGAAAGTGCTGCACTTCCGAAAGAGGTCAAACGAAGCCTGACATTTATCTTAGTATCGATCGCGTTATGGTTTACTGCGTATAATGCAGTTACCACAGCTTTTTCCAGATATGCGACTCATGTATGGGGACTGGAAAACGGAGGCTATGCAGACTGTTTAATGGTGGCAACTGTGGCTGCGATCATCAGCTATATTCCGATCGGATCATTATCCGGAAAGATCGGAAGAAAAAAGACCATCCAGCTTGGTGTTATCCTGCTGATCGCCTGTTATGCAGGCGCTGGCATGTTTAACAGTTATCATGCTGTGATGAACGTATTCTTTGGTGTGATCGGTTTTGCATGGGCAGCTATTAACGTGAACTCTCTTCCGATGGTTGTAGAGATGAGCAACGCGGGAGATGTGGGTAAATATACAGGTCTGTATTATACGTTCTCCATGTCTGCGCAGGTGATCACTCCAATCCTTTCAGGCTATTTACTGGAGCATGTTTCTTATCGAACATTATTCCCATATGCAGTCGTATTTAGTGCGCTTGCTTTTGTGACCATGTCCATGGTCAAACATGGTGATTCCAAACCGATGGCAAAGAAGAGTATGCTTGAGAACTTTGATGTGGAGGATTAAGCATGAAAAAGAAATATTTACTGGCAGTTCCTGCATTGGCAGGCTTATATACTTTTTTAGTTGCACCGCGTATGACAAATAAGCCGGATGTTTCTGTTTTAAAAGGCATTCATTATGCTCACAGAGGTCTCCATGACAATGAATCTGATGCGCCGGAAAACTCTATGAAGGCATTTCAGAAAGCGGTTGAAGCCGGTTACGGAATGGAAATGGATGTTCAGCTGACAAAGGATAAGATCCCGGTTGTGTTCCATGATGAGACTTTGAATCGTATGTGCGGTGTCGAAGGAAAAGTATGGGAGTATACATTTGAGGAATTACAGCAGTTTAGACTGGCCAATTCTGAAGAACGAATTCCGAAGTTTGAGGATGTTCTGAAACTGGTGGACGGAAAAGTTCCATTGATCGTCGAATACAAGCTGGATGTTCCGAGCACAGAGGTTTGCGAGATCGCAGACCCGATGCTTCAAAATTATAAAGGTGTTTATTGTATTGAAAGTTTCCACCCATTTGCGGTAAAATGGTATCGAGAGCACAGACCGGAAGTGATCCGTGGCCAGCTGTCCCAGGATTTTTCTAAAGAAGAAAAATACAAAGGCAAATTTATTTACTGGGTGCTGAGTAATTTATTAACAAATGTGCTGACAAGACCGGACTTTATCGCTTATAATCATAGAGACGCAGATATATTCTCCAGAAAATTCTGCAGTCTGCTGGGCGCCCTTCCGGTGGCTTATACGATCAAGAGTCAGGAAGAATATGAAAAGGCGAAAGACCAGTTTGAGTTATTTATTTTCGATAGCTTTATCTTAGAGTAGTAAAAATAAAACACAAAGGGGAAAAAACATGAG
>JAFYOD010000135.1 GCA_017556515.1 Lachnospiraceae bacterium | reverse complement strand
GACGGTATCGAATTCATCTGGGATCAGCCGAAAAAAGCCAACCGCCGTATCTCATTTGAACGTCTGAATCAAATTACAGAAGATTATTATCATATGGGACCTGTGATCGACCGAGAGGCGATCCTGATCGAGCGAACCAGTTCGGAAACTATCACACAGAAATAACAGATAAACGGAAGTGAATGATCACTTCCGTTTTTGATTGCGCAGATTCGGTTCGGTCACGGGCTCGCGCCATTTCGAAGTGCAACCTCGCTTCCGCAGTGCCCAACCTCACCTTCGCTAGCGCTTCGGTTCGGTCACGGGCTCGCGCCCTATGAAAAAAGAAAAGAGAGAATTCCAGTTTATATACATGCATAACACTGAAATTCTCTCTTTTCTTTTTTCGCACTGCTCTCTGCCTTCGTGGAAGCTACTAACCGGATTTGAACCGGAGACCTCATCCTTACCAAGGATGCGCTCTACCTGCTGAGCTATAGTAGCATATTATGAGACCTTTGATATATTATCACGCATATGTTTTTTTGTCAACAGGAACTTTTTCCCCATCTTTTCATATCATATAATAAAAAACACTGAGGTTTCTCATGCCAGATACCAATCCAAATTCTATTTCTTCAAATGATATTGCCGGAATTCCAACGACTCCTGTTGCACCTCCCGGTGGTGCACCGACCTATCCGGGTGATGATCTTGCAAATACGCCTACAACTCCGATCGCACCGGAGGGCGGTCGTCCGGCGTATCCGGGCAACATGCAATGGCCGGATCTGAGACCGGACTTCCGACCGGATTTTCCGTTATTTCCATTTCCATCGCCTAATATCCCTTCTGTTACTTACTATGGTCAGGTGCGCTTCTTAAATGCAACTACCAATGGAATGAATCTGGATGTGCTGATCGATGGCCAAAATGTTTTCTCCGGTTCCACATTTGCAACGATTTCCAACTACTCTCAAATCTCTGACGGTTTCCACACCATTACGGTCCGCCGCACTAACGGTCCGGTCCTTTACCAGCAGACTCTGGCCTTTATTTCCGGCGAACGCGTGACAATGGTCATCCTGGATACAAGCGGAGGCGTTGCCTTAACTAAAGTATCCGACATGGGATGTACAAACATTCCTTCCGGTTCCGGATGCATTCGTGTTGCAAATATGTCGTATAACGGTTCAAGCTACGATGTGCGTCTGTTCAATAATCAGATTGTATTTGCAGGTGTTGGATACAAAGATGTGACTTCTTTTAAACAGGCAACTTCCGGGAACTATACCTTCTTTGTAACAAATTCACAGATTAATGTTTCGACCTTTAATGAACTTCCCCAACTGGTATTTGCCGTTATCACAGGCACTTCATGCCCGGGATGTGCAGTAAATAATCCGCTTCTGACTTACAGCATCAATGTTCGTCCGGGAAGGGCTTATACAAGTTATATCATCGGAAATCCGTGGTCTAATATGTATCAAGTATTTACAATTGAGGATTAATCGACTAATATAGTTAATACTATACTTGGGGCACTTTACAAGTGCCCCTATATCAAATTATCAGGAGCTTATCGTTATGATCTATAGAAATATACTTGACGCAATGGGACATACTCCCCTTATCCAACTAAATCGAATGGTTTCTAATGATTCTGCCCGAATTCTCGTTAAATTTGAAGGTCTCAATGTCGGTGGATCCATCAAAACCCGTGTCGCTTATAATATGATCACGGAAGCTGTTCGCCAGGGAAAGATTACAGAAGATACGATCATTGTTGAACCGACTTCCGGCAATCAGGGAATTGGCCTCTCTCTCGTAGGTGCTGTCCTCGGTTATCGCGTTCGCATTATCATGCCTGATTCCGTAAGTGTAGAACGTCAGAAATTAATGCGCCATTATGGTGCGGAAGTTGTATTGATCCATGATGAAGGAAATATTGGCGAAGCGATTGAAAAATGCCTTGAAACTGCGCTTCAGATGGAAACAGATGAACCGAATGTCTATGTTCCGCAGCAGTTTACAAATCCTGCCAATGTGATCGCACATAAAAATCAGACTGCTTTGGAAATCCTTGAAGATATTGACGGTCCAATTGATGGATTCTGTTCCGGAATCGGAACCGGTGGAACCATTACCGGCATTGGTGAAGCTTTGAAAGCTCAAAATCCGAATATAACCATCTGGGCAATTGAACCGGAACATGCAGCAGTTCTCTCCGGCGGCTCGATCGGCTCTCATTTCCAAATGGGAATCGGAGACGGTATTATTCCGGATATTCTGAATCAAAATATCTATGATGATATCTGTATCATAACCGATGCAGAGGCGCTTGAAACATCCAAAGAACTGGCAAAAAAAGAGGGCCTGATGTGCGGTATTTCCTCCGGTACAAATGTAGCAGCTGCGATCAAACTTGCAAAAAAACTAGGCCCAGGCAAAACAGTCGTAACGATCCTTCCGGATACAGCGGAACGTTACTTCTCCACACCTCTGTTTGATGGTGAATAACTATAAATTTCGAACAAAAAAGCGGATACTCCACTTTGAGAGCATCCGCTTAAATTATTCTGATTCTATTTTGCACCAAGTCTCTGTCTTACGATCTCATAAGCTAAAACACCTGCTGCCACTGACGCGTTAAGAGAATCGATATCACCCTTCATCGGGATAGACGCGATCATATCGCACTTCTCTCTTACCAGGCGGCTCACACCGTCTCCCTCATTGCCAATAACGAGACCGATGGAACCTTTCAGATTCAGACGGTACATCACTTCTCCACCCATATCTGCGCAGACAAACCACATACCCTTCTCTTTTAATTCCTCGATCGTATTAGTAATGTTTGTAACTTTTGCAACCGGTGTATAGTTTAATGCACCTGCAGAAGTTCTTGCAACTGTTGCTGTAAGGCCAACGGCTCTTCTCTTCGGAATGATCACACCATGGGCACCAGCAAGATTTGCTGTTCTGATGATTGCACCAAGGTTATGCGGATCTTCAATACCATCGAGAATGAACACAAACGGCGGTTCACCTTTCTCTTCAGCGATCTTCAGGATATCTTCTACCTCTGCATACTCGTATGCAGCTGCAAATGCGATCACACCCTGATGATGACCGGTATCAGATAACTGATCCAGACGCTCTTTTGCAACAAAATTTACGATGGTATCGTGCTTCTTCGCTTCGCGAACGATAGACTTTACCGGACCATCCTGACAACCATCCAAAACAAATAATTTGTCAATGGTCTTTCCGGAGCGGAATGCTTCCATAACTGCATTACGTCCTTCTATTGTCAATTCTTCGTATCTCATCTTATCTTCTCCTAATCATTACATTAGCTCGCCGATCTTTTCCAGTCCGTGACTTACCAGTTCCACCAGACGATGATGCTGCTCAGAAAGGTACAAATATCCGATCAATGCCTCAAATCCTGTCGCCATACGGTAATCTTTCATGGAAGCATTCTTTGCCATTGTATAAGATTTCGCGTTTCTGCCTCTCTTATATACAGCCATCTCTTCCTCTGTCAATTCTTCCATAAGGGACATGATCATCTTTGCCTGTGTCTCTGCTTTTACCAGTGCAGCCGAATGCTTGTGAAGTTTATTTACCTGCACACTGCCCCCGTTCACAACCTTTGTACGGATCATGATCTCGTAAACGGCATCTCCAACGTAAGCCAGTACCAACGGTGAGTACATCCCTGCATCAACTTCCTTCAGCTGGAACGCCTCTTTAAAAAAGCTTAAGCTTTCTCCCATTTTACGCCCTCTCTTGTATCCTTAATGATAATGCCATGCTCTAACAGTTCATTGCGGATCGCATCTGCAAGCGCAAAATCTTTTGCTTTCTTTGCAGCTTTTCTTTCTTCAATCTTAGCAAGTACAAAAGCCTCAAGCTCTGCATCTACGCCTGTCTCTTCTTCCTGTACATCTTTATTTAAAAGGTCAAGGCTGAGAACATAATCATAGCTTTCAATGATTGCACGCTTTGTAGCACCATTTAACTCAGTCTTTAATACATCATAAAGAAGAGTCACACCCATGGATGTGTTTACATCATTGCCAACAGCCTCTACAAATTTTGCCTTGTATTCTTCTACTGCTGCTGTATCTACAACGCCGTCTTTTTCAAGATTTGCGATACGTTTTTTCAGTTTCTTATAAGTACCCTCTGCCTGATCAAGTGCCTCGTAAGAGAATACAAGCGGACTTCTGTAATGAGACTGTAAGCAGAACAGTCTGTAAGCAAGCGGATTGTATCCCTTAGACTCTAATAAGGAAACTGTGAGGAACTCACCTTTGGACTTACTCATCTTACCGGACTGATCATTTAAGTGATGAACATGGAACCAGTAGTTACACCATTTGTGTCCAAGGTATGCTTCACTCTGTGCGATCTCATTTGTATGGTGCGGGAACATGTTGTCAATACCGCCGCAATGGATATCCATGTACTCGCCAAGGTGCTTCATGCTGATGCAGGAGCACTCAATGTGCCATCCCGGATAACCAACGCCCCACGGGCTGTCCCATTTTAATGCCTGATCTTCAAATTTGGATTTTGTAAACCAGAGAACGAAATCGTTTTTATTCTTCTTATTTGTATCCTCTGTAACGTCATCACGAACACCAACCATCAGATCGTCTTCATTCTGATTGCTGAATACATAGTAATCGGATAACTTGGATGTATCAAAGTAGATATTCTCTCCTGCCTGGTATGCAAAACCTTTTTCAAGCAGTTTCTCGATCATCTCGATAAAGCTGTCAATACAGTTTGTCGCCGGCTCTACCACGTCCGGAGTCTTGATGTTTAACTTTGCACAATCAGAGAAAAACGCATCTGTATAGAACTGTGCGATCTCTAACACAGTCTTATTCTCTCTCTTTGCACCCTTTAACATCTTATCTTCACCTGTATCTGCATCAGAAGAAAGATGGCCAACGTCTGTGATGTTCATAACACGTTTTACATCATATCCGGAGTAACGAAGTAATTTCTCCAGCACGTCTTCCATAATATAGCTTCTTAAGTTACCGATATGTGCAAAATGATACACTGTCGGTCCACATGTATACATATTTACTTTGCCCGGCTCATGCGGCACAAATTCTTCTTTTACCCTTGTAAGTGTATTAAAAATCTTCATACTACTGCTCCTTATATCTATATAAATTATTTATAAACAAAACACACCCACATATTACCATTTCTCTCATGCAGATGCAAGTCTATTTCCTTTACTCGTGCTTACAACCCGGGCAGCCGCCACAGCCGCCATCACGCCCCATTCTGTCATCAATATTATAATCTGCGACCGTAGAAAGCAGACAGATCGCCTGAGCAGAAATGCCGTCTCCGGTACCTGTAAATCCCATACCTTCTTCCGTCGTAGCTTTTACACAGACCTGATTCTTCTCAATTCCAAGGGCTTCCGCAATATTTTGCATCATCTGCGGACGGTAATTTAAAAGTTTTGGTCTTTGAGCAATGATCGTAGAATCGATATTCTCGATCATAAATCCATTCTCTGCAAGAAGGCCGCCAACACACTTTAAAAGCTCAATGCTGGAAATCCCTTTATATTTTTCGTCTGTATCCGGAAAATGCTCTCCGATGTCACCAAGTGCAGCCGCACCAAGAAGGGCATCCATGATCGCGTGCACGATCACATCTGCATCTGAATGGCCTAACAGGCCTTTCTCATACGGAATCTCCACTCCTCCGAGAATCAGCTTTCTTCCTTCTACCAGTCGATGCACATCATATCCCTGACCGATCCTCATAACTACTCCCTCATTTCTCAAGGATCCGATTGAATCCCCTCATAAATTAATCTATCATTTTTATGATCCGATCACACGAACCCGCTTCGGAATGCATCGGATCTCAACATCCTGCTGGCACATACAGCTTTCACCATCCACATGCACTGCCAATGGCCTGCTCAGATGCACGGAGGCTTCAGTGCACTCGTATACACGTACGCCACGCTCTTTCTTTCGAACCCCCATGACTACATCCTTCATGATCGGGATCATGTTGCGTTTTTTCGAACTATTTGCCACATAAACCTTCATCTTACCGCTCTCGGACTCCAGGTACTCCGATGTCAGTTTATTCTTTTTCATATTTTCTCCACAAACATGAAATGTCATAAAGTATAAATGATTAAATTCCACACGCTTTGTCTGATCGAAAATAATGTATCCCTTTACAGGCTTCGCCAATAGAAGTTGTTTCATACTGATACCTAATTGAAGGATACGATTCAGACGAACTCTGCTCATTTTTGTTCTTGCAGAACAGCATAACAAATTATGACAAATCGCAGCATCCAAACCAATCCCACAGCGTCCGCCGAATCTTCGATTGAAGATCTCGTCTCCTCCACTGGTCAGAACTCCGTAATTCATCATCCGATAATACTTCGGGTGAAGCACCCGTTTTATCTGTCCATTTACTTTTACATAAGACTGAAATCCCTTTGAAAGCGCATTGCGAGATCCGGCCGGAACATACCCAAGAGTTATCATCCCCTTAAAAGAAACACCATTCAGAACTTCGTTATACGTTCCTTCTCCACCGACAACCACAAGGATCTTTGCTTCATTCTTATCCGAAGTCAGAACTCGTGCGATCTCTGCTGCATCTCCCTGGCGTTCTGTAAAGAAAACCCGATATTCCTGACTGTCATTTTCCAGTTGTCGTTCCAGACGTTTCCAAATCCGGTAGCCCTTTCCGGCTCCTGCGCTGGGATTCACAATAAACTGATACATAGTGCCTCCCGACATACCTACAGTATTACACTTTTCGTTATTATACCATATATTGTAGAAAAAAGAAAAAAAATATTTATAAAAAAACTGTTGACATTTAATAAAGTATCAGTTATACTACCAGAGTCGCAAGTGAGTAACACAAGTGACAAGAGTTACGGGGTCTTAGCTCAGCTGGGAGAGCATCTGCCTTACAAGCAGAGGGTCACAGGTTCGAGCCCTGTAGGCCCCACTCTAATATGGCGGAATAGCTCAGTTGGCTAGAGCATACGGTTCATACCCGTAGTGTCGAGAGTTCGAATCTCCCTTCCGCTACTGCCTTTCTTATGAAAGGCTCCTTTAATACGGCGGAATAGCTCAGTTGGCTAGAGCATACGGTTCATACCCGTAGTGTCGAGAGTTCGAATCTCCCTTCCGCTACTTAAGCTCTTGAGTAATCAAGAGCTTTTTTTATTGTCTAAATATGGTTTTTGCTTGGTAAATAATAATAAGTATCTGATAAAAAATCCCGTACCTATCATTTAAGATAGTACGGGATTTTCTACAGATACTTATTTGTTAATTTTATTAAACTAAATCCAACCTTATTTCAGCTGTCCAAGAACAGACTCACCAATCATATGAGCTTCCGGCTCAAGACCGAAGTTCTCTAAGATTGTTGCACCAACTGTACCAAAGCTGTTTACTGCCGGAAGAAGACCATTTCCTTCAAATCCTTTGGAGTATGCAAGGAACGGAACTCTCTCTCTTGTATGATCTGTACCTGTGTATGTCGGATCATTACCGTGGTCAGCTGTGATGATAAGAAGGTCATCATTTTTAAGCTCAGACATTAAGATGCCGAGTTTCTCATCGAATTTCTCTAACTCTTCACCGTAACCGATCGCATTTCTTCTGTGGCCCCAAAGAGCGTCGAAGTCTACGAGGTTAACAAAGCAAACGCCCTTGAAATCTTTTCCTGCGATCTCGATTGTCTGCTCCATACCGTGTACGGAAGATTTAGATTTGTAAACGTCTGTGATACCCTCACCAACGAAGATATCGTTGATCTTACCAACGGAGATTACCTCTAAACCGTTGTCTTTTAAGATGTTAAGAGCTGTATTGCCTGTTGGTTTGATCGCATAGTCGTGACGGTTGCTTGTACGTACGAACTCACCTTTCTTCTTGCCAAGATACGGTCTTGCGATAACACGGCCTACACACCACTCTTCTTTCATAGTGATCTCTCTTGCGATCTCACAGCAGCGGTATAACTCGTCGAGGCCGAATGTTTCCTCGTTACCGCAGATCTGAAGTACAGAGTCAGCGGATGTGTAAACGATCATGTTGCCTGTTGCGATCTCTTCCTCTGCAAGCTCATCAAGGATTTCTGTACCGCTGGCACTCTTGTTACCGATAACTTTACGTCCGCAGCGTTTCTCAAGCTCTGCAATAAGCTCCGGCGGGAAACCTGTGTCTGTGAATGTCTGGAACGGTTTTGTTGTATGGATACCCATCATCTCCCAGTGACCTGTCATAGTATCCTTACCATTACTTGTTTCAAACATCTCCATGAAGTAGCCCTGCGGTTTCTCAACCGGTGCAAGACCATCCAGATCACAAAGGTTAGCAATACCGATTCTCTGTAAGTTCGGAATATAGAAATCTTCCATCTTCTCAGCGATGTGACCTAATGTATTAACACCTACATCACCGTACTTTTCGGAATCCGGCATAGCACCAATTCCAAGAGAGTCAATTACAAGAACAAACACACGATTAAATTTCTGCATCTAAATCCATTCCTCCTTTTTTAATTTGATCTGCCAGTCTGCTGGTTCCGAGTCGGTCTGCCCCCAAGCCGATAAACTTCACCGCATCGTTGAAATCTGCGATTCCACCGGCAGCTTTGATCATCTTTGATTCATTCATATGAGCATCCATCAATGCGATATCCTCAAATGTTGCACCGGATGTTGAGAAGCCGGTAGAAGTCTTGATATATTCCGCATTGGATTCATTAACAACCTGACACATGCGGATCTTTTCCTCTTCTGTTAACAGACAAGTTTCGATGATAACCTTCAATAACTTTCCGTCACAAGCTTCTTTAATTGCATTGATCTCCTCTAAAATTAAATCATATCGACCGTCTTTTACCCAGCCAATATTGATGACCATATCAATCTCTTCTGCGCCTTCTTTTACGGCTTCTTTTGTTTCAAAAACTTTTACAGCAGTTGTGTTATATCCGTTCGGGAAACCGATCACAGTACAAACCGGAACTTTTCCGTTCAGATACTCCGCACATGCTTTTACATAAGACGGCGGAATACAGATGGAAGCTGTTCCAAATGCTGCTGCATCGTCACAGATCTGCTTGATCTGCTCCCAGGTTGCCTGCTGTTTTAATAAAGTATGATCTACTTTGGATAATACTTCTCTGTATGTCATATAGCACCTCTCAGGTTTTATTTTTTATTTTCCTTATCCTGTTTGATCAGGATACGTAATGCCTCAATTCCGACTTTGATTGCACCTTCTGTATCATGAACGATCGGATTGTCCATGCCTAATTTTGCTCTCTCCTGATTACCTACTGCAAGGAAACAGGAACCGCAGCGAACACCGAGGAAGCTGGAAACGATAAACAATGCCGCAGACTCCATCTCAGATGCTTTGCATCCAAGTCTCATCCATGCCTGCCATTTGTTCTCCAGTTCGTAGCTAACCGGCATCAGTTCCGGATTGTGCTGTCCATAGAAAGAATCTTTACACTGAACCACACCTGTATGATAGGTATATTCAAGATTTTTCGCTGCCTGTCTTAATGCGTTAACCACGTCGATATTGGCAACTGCCGGGAATTCGATCGGAGCATACTCTTTTGATGTACCCTCCATACGGATCGCACCTGTTGCAACGATAATATCTCCGCCTTTTACATCAAGATCCATGCCACCGCATGTACCTACGCGTACAAAGGTCTCTGCACCGCATTTCACAAGTTCTTCCAATGCGATAGAAGCAGATGGACCACCAATACCTGTTGAAGTTACACTGACTTTTTCACCATCCAGATAACCTGTATAAGTAACATACTCACGGTTATCCGCGATCAGCTGCGGATCATCAAAATACTTTGCGATCTTCGCACATCTCTTCGGATCACCCGGTAAGATCACATATTTACCGACATCGCCCGGTTTAATATTCAAGTGATACTGTAAACCAACTTCTTCCACGTATGGCATATTTTGTTCCTCCTTCCACCTTCACTTACAAAGTCACTTCATTGTTAATAATAACACAAGTCTAATGAAAAGTCAAAATCAAAACCTGACTACTCAACAGTTTTCAGACTTTCTACCATGTCAACCTTCTTTAATTTAAAATGTGCCGCCACGTTGACAATTGCAGAGAATACAATTGTAAGGATCGCAGCATATACATATGCATAGAGCGGAGCCGTACGTCCGAACATAACCTGCGTCACTTCGACTGTTAATATCAGCCAGCTATGCAAATATCTTCCCATCACCATACCCATCATGATACCAAAGATCGTCAGGAAAATATTTTCTCGATATACATATGCTGAAGTTTCTCCGTCATAGAAACCAAGAACCTTCAATGTTGCCAATTCTCTTGTTCGTTCCGTGATATTGATATTCGTCAGGTTATACAGTACAACAAACGCAAGAACTGCCGCTGCCACGATCACGATAACAACCGCATAGTCGATGCTGACCATACTCTCCGTAAATGTCTCGCGCAATGTCGCAACACGCGAGAATGTCGCAACACCCTCCATCTCCATCATGGTCGTGGAGATTTTCTGAGAGATTTCATCCTCTGATGAAGCTGCAATACACTCGTCAGAGTATGCAAAGAGCACTACATTGTCATCTGCCTCCGCCTCGAATATCGATTCGTAGAAATCTTTGGACATGTAAATATAATGTTGTACATAGTTTTCTGTAATATCAACGATCGGAACATCTACACGACGGTCTCCATCCAGCGTGATCACATCTCCAATCTCCAGATCCAGTAACTCGGATAATTTTTCTGTGATCACCACCCCCTCCTCTGAGAAGATCGATTCTTTAGAATTAAGGCGGTGTCTCAGTTCAACAAACGAATCCAGTTCGTCGATATTGTTCACAGCAAAGATCGTCACACCATTTTCAACCGCAGTTTCACTGGAACTGTCTACCATCTCGTTGTGACATGCCAGCCAGCGTTCGATTTCCGGTGTTTCATCCAGATACCGGTAAATATCCTGTCGAACCTCGTGATCAATCTCCTCTTCCAGTCCCACAGATACGTTGTACAATAAGATCTCATCGAACTGCTTATCCAAAATCTCAAAAATGGAATTATGGAGACCGAATCCGGTCACGATCAATGCTGCACAGCCTCCAATACCGATCACAGTCATCCAGAAGCGTCGTTTATATCGGAGCAAGTTTCTCATGGTAACTTTCCATGTAAAGTTCAGACTGCGCCACAACGGACCGATGTGCTCCAGGAATACTCGTTTTCCCGCTCGCGGAGCTTTCGGACGCATAAGTGCTGCAGGAGCCGCCATAAGCGTGGAACCGCATGCCCACAATGCTGCGCCTGTCGTGCATACAACTGCCGCAAGGATCGCGGTCACATTCACATCCGGCTGGAATTTAAACTCCAGCGGCGGCATTACATACATGATATTAAATGCATTCGCAATAACTAACGGGATCAGTTTGCCGGCCTGTAGTCCAAGGATTCCTCCGATGAAACTTGCTGCAAACGCATATCCGATATATTTTACACTGATCGCCATGTAGCTGAAACCCAGGGCTTTCATGGAACCGATCTGCGTACGCTGCTCTTCTACCATTCTCGTCATAGTTGTCAGACACGCAAGTGCCGCAACCAGGAAGAAAATGATCGGGAATACATCAGCAAGATTACTGATTCGCTGAGAATCCTGACCGTAACCTGCAATTCCCATATTGGTCTTACGGCTCAAAACATACCATTCGCACTCATCAAGATCATCCAGTTCCGCCTGTGCATCTGCCAGCTTCGCCTCTGCATCTGCGATTTCTTCTGCCGCTTCCAGTTTTCCGTCCTCATATTCAATAAGTCCGTCTGCATACTCCTGCTCTCCGTCATTCAGTTCTACAAGAGCATCCGCAAGCTCGATCTCTGCATCTGCAACTTCTTCTTTCAGTGTAACTTTCGCATCCGCCAGTTCTTCCAGACCGTCATAGTACTCTTTCCAGCCGTGGTCCAGGTCCTCCCGGCCGATCTTCAGTTCTTCTTCCGCTTCCAATAATATAGTCAAAGCTTCATCCAGCGCTTCTTTACCTTCCGCCAGTTCCGCTTCTGCGTCTGCCAATTCTGCTTTTGCATCTGCCAGCTTATTTTTTGCACTTGTCAGCTCATCCGATCCGTCATCCAGTTCTTCTTTTCCGTCATAGTACGCGTTCCAGCCTTGATCCAGCTGTTTTCGTCCTTCCTGAAGTCCCAGATAACTTTCGATCACCATATTCAGATCCATCGGAATAAACGGCAAGAATGACAGCGACTGCTCAATGACCGCGGAAGCGATCGGATCTCCTCCGGCTGCCCCGCCGATCAGTCCATCCGGAGACTGATATCCGCAGTTCGATGCACTGGCCACCATCCAGATCGCACCTGCAACCTGATCAAACTGTGCTTTTCCCTGTGCATATTCGACTTCCTTTTCATCTAAAGTCGTTTTTGCTGCTGACAATTCTTTTTTACCCTTTTTTATCTCTTTTAAACCATCCTGATATTCTTCCAGACCATCTTCATATTCGGCTTTACCGTCCAAGTATTCCTGATAACCATCATAATACTCAGCAACGCCTTCTTCGTAGTCTTTCCAGCCATCATCCAGTTCTTTACGTCCGTCAGCTAACTTCTGTTCTGCATCATTCAGCTCAATGAGTGCATCCGCCAGTTCTTTTTCACCGTCCGCAATTTCCTCATTTGCCTCGATCACAGAATCTTCCAGTTCTTGGATCCCATCATAGTATTCCTTCCAGCCGTCATCCAATTCCTGACGTCCGTCCTGCAGTTCTTTCCAGGCATCCGCAAGTTCTTCTTCCACATCAGCCTTTACATCATTCAGTTCCGCCCACGCATCGTCAATCTCTTCCTGGGCATCTGCGATCAAATTTTCTCTTCGGAGCGCTGCACGTTCATCCGCAAACGCCCCCATTCCATCGATCAATGCATCGATCCTGTCATCGTATTCATCACTGTATGTATTAAGCTCCATCAGATCATCCGCAGTAAAAAAGGCAACTGAGTAATAATCTAAAGTAAAACTTTCTTTCGGTATATAAACAAAACCATCTACTGAACCTGTTCCCAGCGAAGACGTACCTCTGTCTGGCCCCATATAAAGCGGGCTTTTTACCGTACCAACGATCGTATAGTCAAACGTCTCTAAAGCATCTTCATTGTCCTCACTTACAACAAATGGGATTTGATCTCCAACCTGAAGTCCCAGCTGGATCAGAAGATTTTCTTCTGTTACACACTCATTGACATTTTCAGGCAGTCTTCCATTCAACACTTCCAGCAGATTCATTCGATCAGGCATGGAACGGACGATTACAACACAGTCCAGTGCTTTCGCATCAAGGGTATAACCACCCTCAGCATCGAGAATCCCCTCTACGGACCGTAACGCCTCAATATCCTCTTCGACCAGACCTAACGTCGATAACACATATCCGTCCATGACATTTTGCATATCATAGTACTTATCGGCCGTGTACTGCATATCCGGTGCCGTGATCTTGATTCCGGATAGGAACGCAACTGCTAATGCAGACAAGATCAAGATCGAGAAAAAGCGGCTGCGGGTATTCCAGACTTCACGAAGTGCATCTGTAAGCAGGCGGTTTTTTCTTCCTTTTCCTACCATTCAATCTCCTCCACCGGTGTTGGATGTTCATTGATCTCCATAGAAGCAACTTTGCCGTTCTTTACACGAATGACACGGTCCGCCATCGGAGTCAATGCCGTATTATGGGTAATCACTACTACCGTCATGCCTTCCTGACGACAAGTATCCTGCAATAATTTCAGGATCTGTTTTCCCGTTACATAATCCAGGGCACCTGTTGGCTCATCACAAAGCAAAAGCTTCGGATTTTTTGCCAAAGCACGGGCGATCGCAACTCGCTGCTGCTCACCACCGGAAAGCTGAGCCGGGAAATTTCCGAGTCTGTGGCCAAGTCCCACATGCTCCAGAACTTCTTTGGCATCTAACGGATTTTTACAGATCTGGGCTGCCAGTTCCACATTTTCCAATGCAGTCAGGTTCTGTACCAGATTGTAAAACTGGAACACAAAACCGATATCGTGACGGCGGTAGGATGTCAGCTGTTTGGAATTATATCCGCTGACCAGCGCACCATCTACTTTGATGGTGCCTTCGGAACAGGCATCCATTCCGCCCAGCATATTTAATACCGTCGTCTTTCCTGCACCGGACGGTCCTACGATAATTGCAAATTCTCCCTTTTCTATGTTGAAGTTTACACCATCCACCGCATGGATCGTAACTTCACCCATCTGATAGATCTTCTTTACATCTTCAAATAAAATGTATGACATTTCATCACCTCATGTCGCATTTTTTCACAAATACATTTTATCACAATACGTTCTTATCTGCAATTAGTAAGAGGCTGCCATAGCCATCGCTACAGCAGCCTCTAATATTTTATTTCTTATATCCGGTTGAAAAATCTACAATTGTTGTAAACTCGCCATCGTTTGCCCATGCTTCCAGATTTCCACCTGCAATACGGACAATTCTCTCAAATGTCTCCTGAAGGAAGAAGTTACCTGCAACATGCGGAGTGATCACCACGTTACCGCAACTCCAAAGCGGATCATCAGCCGGAAGCGGTTCCGGTTCTGTCACATCAAGACCGCAGCCGCCGAGATGACCTTCCTTCATTACAGTCAGAAGTGCCTTCGGATCAATGGCGTTTCCTCGGCCAACGTTGATCAGATAGGAGCCTTTCTTCATAAGACGCAGTCTTCTCTCATCCATCAGATGGTGAGTCGCTTCGCCTCCAGGAAGAACCATCGCAACAATATCTGCTCTCGGGAGAAGCTGATCGATCTCCTCGAGTGTATACTGTTCATCCAGATATTCCGGCTTCTCTTTGTTTGTACGTCTGATACCGATGGTGTATGCACCAAGTGCTTTTACTTTTCTTGCGTAATCGCCACCGATGTCTCCCATGCCCATGACAAGCACAGTGGAACCCTCTACAGAAATGATACTGCCCATCGGATTTCCTTCCCACTGCCAGAGATTCTTCGCCTGATTTCTATGGTACTGGTTTAAACGGCGGATCAGATCAAATGTAAGAGCCAGCATATGCTCAGAAACTGCAAGACCATACGCACCTGTCGCGTTAGTCAGCACGCAGCCCTCCGGAAGAATTCCCGGTTTTGTATACTGGTCTGCACCTGCGGAGTTTAACTGATACCACTCAAGGTTCACAGCTTCCTGTACCAATGCCGGCGGAAGATTACCGATGATGACATTGGCACGTTTTACATCTTCTTTTGTCACTTCTTTACCCGGGATATAACGGAATACACAGGAGTATTTACCGGAAGATGCTTTCTCCTCCAGATAATTCTTATGATTCTCATTCACCGGAATAGTAACTAAAATTTCTTTATCTAATACTTTTAAATTGTCCATACATATCCCTCGCCGATCGGTCTTGTTACTTCTTTTAACCACTCGTTCTCTTCCTCAGTCATATACGGAGAAAGCTTCTCATAACACTCTTTATGGTATGCATTTAACAGGCGAACATCGGACGGCTCCATCACAGAAATATCCACACCGTCCAGATCGATCGGTGTAAATGTCAGTGTCTCAAAGTTCATGAACTGGCCATACATGTTCTTTTCTGCTTTGTGACAGATCAGCAGGTTTTCTGTACGTATACCGTGGCTGCCTTCAATGTAAAGACCCGGTTCATCAGACTGGAACATACCTTCCTCTAATACACAACTGTCCATACGCTCCGGAACAATTTTCCAACGGATTCCGTTCGGACGCTCATGTACGCTGGAAAGGAAACCAACACCATGACCAGTACCATGGTTGAAGTCAAGACCCTGCTGCCATAATGCGCCTCTTGCCTGGTAATCCAGATTCATACCGCGGCATCCATGAAGGAATTTCGCATTGGAAAGACGAAGTGTACCCATCAGAACCCATGTGAAATGTTTCTTCATCTCATCCGTTGCCGGACCAACTACGATGGTTCTTGTCACGTCTGTAGTACCGTCGAAATACTGTCCGCCGGAGTCAACCAGATAGAAACCGTTTGCCTCCACCATGGACTCATTTTCTTTTGTCGCATGATAATGACACATTGCAGCATTCGGACCATACGCAGAAATTGTATTAAAGCTCGGTCCGATATAACCTTCCTGTTCTTTACGGAACTCTTCTAATTTATCAGCAGCTTCTGTCTCAGAAAGTTCAATCTTGCCAACATTTTTCTTCAGCCAGTAGATAAACTTTGTAAGAGCAACGCCATCTTTAATGTGACATTTTCTTAAATTCTCTACTTCCACCGGATTCTTAACCGCCTTCATCATGGAGGTCGGGTTCATTGCCTCGATCACAGCATTGCTTGCATCAATGCTGGAAGAAAGTGCATAGTTCACCTTATCCGGCTCTAACAGGATCTTCTGATCTCTGATCTCTGCAACTGCAGCATAGATATCCTCATAGTTCTCAACCTGGATACCGTTCTCAGCAAAGTATGCCATAACATCTTCACTGCAGCGGCTGCTGTTGATGAAAAGACGCAGTGCATCTTTTGTTACCATTACATGAGCAGTCGGAAGTACGTTTCCGTCTGTTGTGGATTTTCTGATATTTAAAAGCCAGGCAATATCATCCAGAGTGGAGATTACATGAAGGTCTGCACCTTTCGCTTCCATCTCAGCTCTCACTCTTGCTACCTTGGATGCTGTGGACTCGCCGGAGAATTCCTCTCTCAGGACCCAAACAACCGGAGCTTCCAGTTCCGGTCTGGTCTCCCAGATTTCACCTACGAGATCATGTCTGATCGCCATAGAACCATTCTTTTTCGCAACGATTTTCTCAAAACCGCGGCCAATACCCGTATTTACAACGCGGCCATCCATACCTAAAACGCCGCCCTCCGGTAATTTGTCAGCTAAGAATGCATCGATTGTCGGAACGCCCTCTTCACCCATTTTCATAAGCTCTACGTCCTGACCATCCAGCTCTTTCTTTGCCTGTACAAAATAACGACCGTCGGTCCATACACCTGCAAAATCTTTTGTCACTACCAGAGTACCTGCGGAACCTGTAAATCCGGATACAAAGGCACGGCAGCGGAAGAAATCTTCCACATACTCGGAATCATGGAAGTCAGAAGACGGTACATAATACGCATCCATGTTGTGAGCTTCCATCAGTGCTCTCAGTTTTTCTAAACGTTCATTTGCCATTTTGCTACCCCCTAAACAGCATTACATAATACCTTATAACAGCGGGATTCCCGCCTTTTCTGCGAGTTCACGCACCTCATCCGGCCAGATGGATGCCTGGATCTCGCCAATATGTGCTTTTCTTAAATAAAACATACAGATTCGGGACTGGCCGATACCTCCGCCGATGGTGTACGGAAGTTCACCATTTAACAGCGCTTTCTGAAAAGCCAGTTCTTTTCTGTCTTCACATCCTGCGATCTTAAGCTGTCTCTCAAGTGCTTCCTCATCGACACGGATTCCCATGGAACTAAGTTCCAATGCAATATCCAGAACCGGATAGTACACGATAATATCACCATTCAGTTCCCAGTCATCGTAGTCCGGAGCACGGCCATCGTGCGGTTTTCCAGACTTCAATTCCTTACCGATCTGCTCGATAAAGATCGCTCCGTGGGCTTTTGCTGCTGCATATTCTCTCTCTTTTGAATCAAGTTCCGGATAAAGATCCTCCAACTCCTGTGCAGTGATAAATTTGATGTGTTCCGGAAGATAATGTCCGATATAGTCATATTCGTAAGCCAGATAATCTTCTGTGATCTTTAACGCTTTATATACAGCTGTAACCACCGTTTCCAGTGTCTCACGAGTTCTCTCTTCCTTTGTGATCACTTTCTCCCAATCCCACTGGTCCACGTAAATAGAATGAATATTGTCCGTATCTTCATCGCGACGGATCGCGTTCATATCTGTGTATAAACCCTCACCCGGTTTGAATCCGTACTGTTTCAGCGCAAAACGTTTCCATTTCGCAAGGGAATGTACGATCTCTGCCTGGCGATGTCCTTCTTTCATATCGAAACTGACCGGTCTCTCAACACCGCTTAAGTTATCGTTTAAACCGGATTCCGGAGTAACAAATAACGGTGCAGAAACTCGTGTCAGATTTAACTGCTTTGTAAGTTCTTTTTGGAAAAAGTCTTTTACTGTTTTGATGGCTACCTGTGTCTCTTTTAAATCAATCTGCGGTTTGTAGCCTTCCGGTACATAAAAACTCATAATCTAAGTTCCCTTCTGTTTTCAATACGATAGTAAGTATATCATTATTATCAGAAAAATGGAACAGAAAACTATGAAGACATACTACCGATTTTCAAACTTTTGTGTATAATAAAATAAATTGATACTTTGGAGGTATTTATGTCTGCTTATTTTCCTGTTATAGGAATCATTTCCAATATTGAATACATCGGCGGCAACGAGACCAACTCCGCAACCTGTACACTGCTCTTCACGATCGATGGGGAGAGTCCGGCCGGAGTCTTTCAGGTTCAGCTTCCTGCCAATGCCTATGTCTTAAACCTACATCCGTTCCAGCTTGGAGATCGTGTCACCTTTTTTTATGACCCGAATGCTCCAATGGTATTGATCTACCCGCCGCGTTACACGGCAGTTGCAGGTGCCTATACCCCGCATGGAACCTCTGCAATGCTGGACCAGTTCCACGATGATCTGACAACTTCGGATCGTTCTCTGAAATTAAACTTGGCACAGAATACTCCGATCACACTCCCGAACGGTCAGCCGTTCAAAGGCAGTCTTGAACATCGTCTGCTTCTTGTCTTTTATGGTATGACCACACGAAGTATTCCTCCGCAGACCACTCCGGAGCAGGTTATCGTATTCTGTCAGGATCAATAATACGAAAAAGCATCTACTTCTATTTGCCTAGAGTAGATGCTTTTCATAATTTTAAATACTTTTTCTATGTTGTTTTTCTTTCAGTTTTTCATTCAACCGATCTGCATTCTTTTTCGTAATCGACCAAATAATCAGCCAGATAACCAGATAACCCAAAAGAAATATCACGGTAAAGACTATGATTGGACTTTTTCCCATTTCAATCCATCCATTTACCAAATAGGTTATCAGATAGCCGATATATAAAGTTCCTCCATGCAGCAAGATCGCGATCATTAAAGGAAGCTGCTCGATCTGATAAATCACATTCATTCCTCCTGCAATAAACGCCAGGGCTGATAAACTGAGAATCGCCACACAGACCTGTTCAACCGTCAATGTCTGCAGATCGCACTTTTGGTGAAGGATCAGATAAAGCACAACCAGGATCAACGGGCCAAAACCGCAAGCAATCATGCCACGGCGTACAAACTCCAAAATAACCTGTTTCATTTTCCTTCATACCTCCTTCTGATCTCTGCAAAACAGCGTCTTGATACATACTCCCGATAACCACACAGAAAGATCGCATCCACGCCTCCGCTAAAAGCAGCATCAAAACGCAGAATCCGATGTTCGTTGGCAAGAGTCGATTTGTTAATGCGAATAAAATACGAAGGGAGAATGTCTTCCAGATCACGAAGCCGTTCCTGAATACGATACTGGTTACCTAATCCGTCAATGGCGATCACTTTTCGCTCCAGGATCGTGATACACTCGATTTCTGTAAATGTCAGTTTTCGTATTTCCTCGTCTCGATACCCCATCAGGTATTCATCTCCGGAATAACTTTGGACAAGATCTTCGATCTGCTGTGTCAGAGAAGATGGGGCATGTGCGATTACTGTAATCTCCTCTTCCGCATCTTTACTGATAATAAGCTTATATCTCATAATTTCAAATCCTTACTGTCGTTTCATTTGTCTGAGGAAACAATACACAGCCGCCACCGATATCAGGATCGCATACAAAACGATTGGCAACAGATGTGATGCAGCTGTCTCAATATCCCCAGAAAAAAGTGCTTTTTCCATTTCTGCTGCATGAACAAACGGAAGCACGTTAGCTGCCTTTTTAAAGGTTCCACCTACAAGATTCAGATCAAACCATACTCCTGAAAACCAGGCAGAAAGGTTGGTCAGCAGTGCTCCGCAAATACCGCCAACTTGCTTTACTCCCAAAAGACTGCCGCACAGTAAGCCCAATGCAATGTTGAAAACTGCAATTGGAAGAATCCCGACAATCGCAAATAAAATATGGCTACTGACTGTCAGGCCTAATGGGATTGCTGCCAGATAGCATATTGCGATCTGCACAAATGCCATTGGCAAAATCGGGAGCATATATCCCATGATAAAATCAATACCCGTAAGTGGTGTTGTATATAATCTCTGTAGAAATGCACTTTCCCGGTCTTTTGCGATCAGTGTTGCAGAAAACAGTGTCATAAATGCCAGAGCAAACACGGTAATACCAGGAGTAAGAGTATCTATTTCATATAAACTCGCAGGAATGTTTGCCTGAATCGCACTTAATAAATAAAGCAAGACTACCGGGAATCCAAGACCAAAGGCTACATTGATCGGATCACGCAAAAGCTCTTTTGCACATCGTTTTGCAAACGTCATCATCCTCATCATTCCCCCTCCTTTACAAGTGAAACAAACGTTTTTTCAAAATGATCCATTCCGGTTCTTTGGTTCAGTTCTTCGACTGTACCGACTGCAAGCAGCCTTCCGTTCTTCATAATACCGATCCGGTCAGAAAGCGCCTCTGCTTCTTCCATGTAATGAGTGGTCAATACGATCGTGATCTTCCCTTTTAAAGAACGAATCACCTCCCAGAGTTCATAGCGCGCAAGAACGTCAAGACCTAACGTCGGTTCATCTAGAAATAAGATTTCCGGTTCACTGATCAGAGCCATGACGATGCTGACTCTGCGCTGCCAGCCTCCGGATAATTTTCCGGCTCTTCGTTCAAGTACCTGATCCAGAGAAATCTGTTCGGAAAGTTCCCGAATCTTTGCTTTCGTCTTTTCTTTTGAAAATCCATGGATCCCGCAGATCAATTCCAGATTCTCTTTTACAGAAAGATTAGGAGCTACTGCCGTCTCTTGAGGAGAGACTCCAATCAGCTTTTTGACCTGTTCCGGCTCTTTCGTAATACTGTATCCACCCACATAGGCATCACCTCCTGACGGCTTCGTCAGGCAGGTCAGCATTTTTATAGTGGTTGTCTTTCCTGCACCATTCACACCTAAAAGAGAGAATAATTCTCCTTTCTCGATCTCGAAACAGAGTTTATCCACAGCGGTCAGGTTTTTATACTGTTTCACAAGTTCTGTCGTTTTCACTGCCTGCATTTGTATATTCCTCCATTTTATTTTTCTTTGCAAGTAACATCATAGCAAATTAAAACAGAGAAATGTTTGATTTTGTCTGTTCGGTCATTTTGGGTGTCTTATCGGTAAGCAACAAAAATACAGCCGCTAAAAAGAAATATCTCATCTCCTCTTAACAGCTGTATTATAATCGAACAATTCTTTTACTCTGTCTGTCGGAACATTTGCAGAAGTGTTTCCATCTCCTGCTTCCAGTCCTCCTCAAACACACATGTATCACTGTATGTCAGATCCTCGCGAACCTGTTTACAGTATTCTTTTGCTTTTTCCATATTTTTTTCTACACCATGGCCTTCACTGTAAAGCAATGCCATACGGTAAAGACCTTCTTCGCCGCCCTTTTCCGCTGCCTTTTTGTAAAGTTCAAGGGCCTGGCCAAAGTCTTCTTCGATTCCGATGCCGCGCTCCAGGCACTCTCCGTAAAGGAACATCGCAAAATCGTTTTCTGCATCTGCGCCTTCTTTTACCAGCTCCAGACCTCGTTCGATATCCTGCTCGGTTCCAAATCCTTTCAGATAACACTCACCAAGCTGAATTCTTGCATAATCACTTCCGCAAGCTGCTGATTTCTGATACCATACAAAGGCCTTATCAAAATCTTTCTCAACGCCTTTGCCTTTCATGTAGAGCCAGCCAACATGATCCATACAAGCCGGATTGCCCATCTCTGCAGCTTCAATAAAGTGCTTTGCAGATAATTCTTCGTTTTTCTCGACTCCCTGTCCATTCCAATAATAAATACCAAGGAGGCGGTTGGCTTCTGAGCTTCCCATGGATACACCTTTACGAGCCAGATCTACTGCTTTTTGCTCGTCCTGCTCTACACCGATACCAGACATATAGTAGGTGCTAAGATTCACATATCCAAGGGCCTCTCCGTGATCTCCGGCCATCTGATACATTTCAGCTGCTGCCTTCAGATCTTTTTCTACTCCATAACCAAGAGCCAGACATACTCCATAGCGAAGCATTCCATCTGGAACACCTGCCAGTGCAGCCTTTTTAAACCATCCTGCTGAAATCTCCGGATTCTCCTCGACACCTTTTCCGAATCGATAGCACATGCCAAGCTCCACATATCCCTGTGGTTCTTCCGCCAGTGCAGCATAGCGATACCATTTGAATGCCTCTTCTATATTCTTCTCAGTGCCCTGTCCAAGTTCATATGCACGTCCCACACGAAGCTCCGCCGGAACATATCCGTGATCTGCAGCAAGCATATAATATTTGAATGCCTCTTCCAGATCAATTCCGGTTCCTTTTCCGAATACATAACAGTCTCCGAGATGACAGAACGCCGGAACATATTCATATTCTGCTGCCTGCTTATAGAGCCAGTACGCCTGTCTGTTATCTATCTTGACTCCGTATCCATGTTCATAACAGAGTCCAAGATTACTGATTCCGCAGGCGTCTCCATCCTTTGCCGCCTGCTTAAAACATTCGAATGCACGCTTATCTGCTTCTTCACTTTTTTGATCTCTCCAGAAGATTCCCAGTTCACTCCACTGAACGCCGTCCAGTTCTTCTTCTTT
>JAFYOD010000134.1 GCA_017556515.1 Lachnospiraceae bacterium | reverse complement strand
TTCTCTGATTTTCTTAAGCGCTGCATCTTTGATCTTCTTTACAGAACAGGAAAGACCAAGCTCAGAAGCAAACTGTGCATCGCTGAATGTGTTTGTAAACTGCTGTGCGTATGCGATCTCTTCCTCTGTATACTCCGGAACGCCAACCTGCTCCATGGACTCATGGATCACGTCTTCCAGAATACTGTTGGAGATTACGTTGGAGCATCCCTTATCGAAAACGATCTCAACTTCTGTCTCTGTCATAAGTGCTGCACCTTTTGCGATCTTCTGTACACGCTCGTAAAGTGCAAGAACTTTTTCTGTATTGATGGAACGGATCAGGTACAGAACAGTTGCATGTGCCTGTACTACGTTCGGAGAGATTCCACCTGTATCAAGAACTGCGTAGTGGATTCTGTCTGTGGACTCCATATGCTCACGCATATAGTTTACACCTACGTTCATAAGCTCTACTGCATCAAGTGCAGAACGTCCGAGATGCGGAGAACCTGCTGCATGAGCTGTTGTTCCTTTGAATTTGAAGTATACCTGGCAGTTTGCCTGGAAGGAACCTGTCATAACACCGTTCGCTCCGCCCGGATGCCAGGAAAGAATGATATCACAAATGCTGAAGACACCGGCTCTTGCCATGTAAGCCTTACCGGAACCGCCTTCTTCACCAGGACAGCCAAAGAATACAACTGTACCCTCTTTTCCTGTCTCTTTAAAATAATCACGAAGCATCATTGCAGCGCCGATACCTGCTGTACCAAGCAGATGGTGACCGCAGCCGTGACCGCATGTTGTACCCTCACGTGCAACTTTTTCAGCCACGTCTGCCTGCTGGCTCATACCGTCAAGGGCATCAAACTCACCAAGGATACCGATTACCGGTTTTCCGTGACCAAATGTTGCCTTGTAAGCAGTCTCGATCTCGCCAATGCCTGTTTCTACTTCAAAGCCTTCCTCCTTTAAGAAATCCACCATTGCTTTTGCGGATTTGTGCTCTGCGAATTTCAGTTCTGAATAATCCCAGATCTGATCGGACAGAGCCGCTAATTTGTCGTAATATTTGTGCATAATACGTTCTCCTTTCTATTTTTCACGCATCTCTGAAGATGCGCAAATGTTTTAAATTACTCCTGACTCTCGATCGGAATAAACACACGGGAAGAGGTTTCTTCTTCCGTCTTCTTCCGTTCTTCTTTTGCCGCTGCAACTGCCATCTCACAGAACATCATCTGAGCACTGACAGGTGCTTTTCCACGGCGGTCCGGTTTCTCATAAGTACCGTCCGGTTTCTGTACATGGGCTTTCAGATTGTCCTCCAGCTGAATCTCCATATACTCGCGGATACGATCTTTCAGTTCATCTTTCAATACCGGGAACATGATCTCCACACGGCGATCCAGATTTCGCGGCATCCAGTCCGCACTGCCCATGAAGATCTCTTCGCTGCCGCCGTTTTCAAAAATGAATACGCGGGCATGCTCCAAAAATTCTCCAACAATGGAGCGGACTTCGATATTTTCGGAAAGCCCCGGAATCCCTGCTCTCAGAGAACAGATACCTCGAACCACCAGTTTGATCTTGACTCCTGCACAAGATGCCTTGTAAAGCATTGCGATGATCTCCTTATCACAAAGAGAATTCATCTTCGCAATAATAGATGCAGGTTTTCCTTCGTTGGCAAAGCGGATCTCACGCTCGATCAGCTTTATGAATCGATTTCTAAGCCATAACGGCGCCACTGCCAGCATATTCCAGTTGAGCGGTTCGGAATAACCGGACAGCATATTAAAGACAGCCGTCGCATCTTCACCGATCAGCGGATTGCAAGTCATGATACCACAGTCTGTATATAATTTTGCAGTTGAATCATTGTAGTTACCGGTACCGAGATGTACATAACGTCGGATACCGTCTTCCTCACGGCGAACCACCAGTGTGATCTTGGAATGTGTTTTTAAACCAACAAGGCCATAGATAACA
>JAFYOD010000133.1 GCA_017556515.1 Lachnospiraceae bacterium | reverse complement strand
GGGTTGCTGCTGATCGTGGCAGCCCTTTTTCTAACAGGTTATAATATTTGGGATGATTATCGAGCAGGACAGGCTTCACAGGAGATTGTAAACGAAGTGATGCAGCTGATCCCGGAAGAAACTGTGAAACCGACAGCGTCGACAAATGCAGAGGACACAGAAATAGAAACGGAAGCCAGTGAAACAGATCAGGCAGCAGAAATGCCTGTAACAATGATCAGAGGATTGACCTACATTGGTATTGTAGAGATTCCATCATTAGGACTGAAGCTTCCAATTATCGACGAGTGGAGCGATGCGCGATTAAAGATTTCTCCGTGTCGCTATGTAGGATCTGTATATGAGAACAACCTGATCCTTTCCGGACATAGTTACAAAAATCATTTCCGATATATCCGTAAGTTGGCAGCAGGAGATAGCGTGATCTTTACCGATATGGAAGGAACTCGTTTTGAGTATGAAGTTATTATGCAGGAAATCATTATGGCAGAGGATGTTGAAGGCATGCTTGCAGGAGAATGGGACCTGACATTATTTACATGTACACCGGGTGGAAAATCGAGAAATACAGTTCGGTGTAAACTTGTAGAGGAAGAAAATTAAACTGGCGGTTGCTTGTATTTAAATCTTGCTTGTGATATGATGATCGCAAGCAAGATTTTCTATTCTATAATTCTAAAATTCTATTTTATCTTTTGCTGTTTTTACAGCTATCTTGAAACTCTTTGCTTAAAAACTCGTGAATTTGAAAGCAGGGAGGCAAGAGAGACCTTCCTGCGCAAGAAAGGAAGGCCTAAATGGGAAAAGAAAAAAAGAACAAGAAAACTATGCCAGATGGCATGGAAATCAACCTGTGTGATTTTGCTTTATTTTTATCCGTGATGAAAAATAAAGAAGCACATGAGATCACGCTCAGCATTATTATGGAAAATCCGGATCTTCATCTGGATGAGGTACACGTGGAGGAAGTTGTATTGAACAATTGCGGAAAGCGAGCAATACGACTGGATGCATGGGCAAAGGATTCGGAAGGAACACAGTATAACACGGAAATGCAGAACGATATCCATAACGATGACATGAGAAAGCGTTCCAGATATTATCAGGGACTGATCGATGCACCGATATTAAAATCCGGAAAAGAAACGAAATACAAACAGCTGCCATCGACAGTAATCATTTTCATTACAAAAGAAGATATTTTCGGCAGAGACCTGGCAAAGTACACCTTTACGGAGCAGTGTGAGGAAATCGCAGATCTCCATCTGGAAGACGGAACAACGAAGATATTCCTGAACATGTCCAGTAAAAACGGTACACCTGAGCTGGTCAGTCTTTTGCAGTACATGAAGAAAACGACGTTAGATAACCCGAACATTATGTTACATGATGAGCGACTGTGTAAATTAGATTCGATTGTAAATGAGATCACAGAATCCGAAGAATGGGAGGATGTAAAGATGAGCATATATTCAAGTGGACTTGAGCGCGGGCGCGAGATGGGAAAAGAGATCGGCGAAAAAATTGGAAAAGAAGTTGGCCAGGTGTCTCATCGTATGGAACAGGTGTGTAAAAAGTTGAAAAAAGGAAAAACGTTAGAAGAAGTGGTAGAAGAACTGGAGGAAGATATTGATACCATCCGCCCAATCTACGAGTTTGCTTCTACGTTTGCGCCGGAGTATAACTGGGAGAAAATTACGGAAGCGTGGTTTGAGAAGAAAAACAAAAAATAATAGATAAACGAACAATATCCCCCATGGTCTAAGGATCATGAGGGATATTTTGTATATTACATCTGACCTGTTGCTTTCAGATAAACTGCAATCTCTGTTTCCAGTGCAATTCTCAGACCGCGTTCGTCGAGGATGAATTGGCCATTGTGATGTGGTGTGGATGTGATCGGGCGTTCCGGATCAGCCATACCTACGTGGAAGAATGCGCCCGGTTTTTCCATCACATAATATGCAAAATCTTCTCCACCGAGGGATGTTTCTTTTTCGATGACCTTGTAACCGATTTCTTCGGCTGCATTCTGGATGATGTCTGCATACTTTGGAGTATTGACTGTAGCCGGATAGCCGACCGTATTGGTTACATCGCAAGTAAGTCCATAACCTTCGCAGATTCCTTTGCTGACACCTTCAATATTTTTGAAGATGTTGAGGATCAGTTCGTTATCAAGAGTACGTACGTTTCCGCCAAGAGTTACTTTGTCTGTAATGATGTTCGGATACTGCCCGCCATTGATGTAGGAAACTGTGAAAACGCCACTTTCTGTCGGGCTCTTCTTTTCACCCATGATCTGATTCAGAGTGTTTGCAACCATACAGGCAACCGGAACCGGATTCAGACACTCGTGAGGAGCACTTCCGTGTCCGCCTTTACCGTGAACAGTAACTTCATAGATACCGATGGCAGCGGAGCTGACACCATGACAAACAACAACGGTACCAAGCGGGTATCCGGAGGAGCTGTGCATACCAAAGATAAAATCAACATCGTTCATAACACCGTCTGCGCAGAGCTGTTTTGCACCGCCCGGAAGTTTTTCTTCTGCAGCCTGGAATACAAATTTTACAGTTCCTTTTACCAGTTCTTTATGAGAAGAAAGGACCTCTGCTAATGTTAATAAACATGCAACATGGGTGTCATGTCCACATGCATGCATGATTCCCGGAGTCTTGGATTTGTACGGAAGATCATTGTTCTCAACTACCGGAAGCGCATCGATATCTGCACGGAATGCGATACACGGACCCGGTTCAGAGCCTTTTAAGATACCTACGGTACTGGTTCCGGAAATACCTTCCTGGAGCTCAATGCCCATGTTTTTCAGGTTTTCACGAATATATTCTGCTGTTTTATATTCCTGGAAAGAAAGCTCCGGATGTTCATGGAGATGGTGTCGAGTTTCCAGGAGTTTGGACTCGTAGGAGTCTACGAGAGATTTGATCATGTTTTTCATAGTGGGTGTTCCTTTCTTGAATGCTTTCTTACAGTATAGCGAGAAAGTGCACAAATTTCAATAGGCAGAAAAGCAAAAAAGTGGTAAGATAAAGAGTGGAGGTATATGAATATGATTGATCTTACAGGAATGATTTCCATACCTTTTTTGAAAAAAAGTGCCTTTACAGGCAGTTATCGCGGAATGAATTTCATGCTGAAAAAACTCAGCAATGATGATGGTGATCAAATCCAGGCCATTGCCTGGCCGGGGCCATTCAGCTTTGCAATGACGGCAGATGAAAAGAAAACAACCCATGAAGTTCCGTTTAGCATGGATGGAATTTTAGAAGCGGTAGCATGGCTAAATGAACACTATAAAGCGAACTTTTGATGTTTGCAGAATGATAAAATAAGTGGAAAGTAGTTTAGAAAGGACAGTAGTATTATGTCGACCACAAAAAAGAAGTATAACATGATTACAGACCATCCGGGCAAAGCTCTGTTGATGTTTGTAATCCCAATGATCTTGGGCAACTTATTCCAGCAGTTTTACAATATCACAGACTCTGTGATTGTCGGACGATTTGTTGGTGAGTATGCTCTTGCAGCTGTAGGTGCTTCCGCAGCGATCACAAATGTGTTTATTGCAATCGCGATCGGCGGCGGTAATGGATGCGCCGTTGTTGTTTCACAGTTTTTCGGAGCCGGAAAAATCGCGAAGATGAAGACGGCAGCGTACACGATGATGATCAATTTCTTCGTGATCGCCCTTTGCCTTGCAACCTTTGGTTTGATCTTCAATGATCAGATCCTGACATGGGTGAATACACCGGCAGATATTTTTTATGATGCGGGCGTGTACTTAAAGATTTATTTTATGGGACTTCCGTTCCTGTTTATGTACAACATCCAGGCATCTATTTTTAACTCTCTGGGAGATTCCAAGAAACCGCTGTATTTGTTGATTTTCTCCTCTCTGTTAAATATTGCACTCGACTTAGTGTTCGTTATCATGTTCCATCAGGGCGTACGTGGTGTAGCGATTGCTACATTAATCGCGCAGGGAACATCCGCAATCCTTTCTTTCTTCTTGTTAATGAAGAAATTAAATGGTTATGAATGCGATGAAAAGGCGGAGATTTATGATAAAACAATCGTTCCGACGATGTTGAGAATCGCAGTTCCGTCCACCTTGCAGCAGTCCATTGTACATATCGGTATTTTACTGGTGCAGTCCTGTGTCAACAGTTTCGGTTCTGCGGCGCTGGCAGGTTACGCAGCCGGTACAAGAATCGAATCCTTAAGTATTGTTCCGATGTTAGCAATGGGAAATGCAATGTCTACATTTACAGCGCAGAACATTGGTGCAGGAAAGCTGGAGCGAGTGAAGGAAGGATATAAGATGAGTTATGTATTCGTCTTATCCACAGGATTATTCCTTTGCGTAATGTATCAGTTATTTGGTGAGTTCTTCATTTCCCTGTTCTTAGAGGATACAAGCGGAGAGGCATTTGCAGTTGGTATTGAGTTTATCACATTCCTTTCCTTTTTCTATTCCTTTATCGGTCTCAAGCAGTCTGTAGACGGACTTCTTCGAGGCGCCGGAGACGTGGCAGCATTTACAACTGCAAACCTTGTAAATCTGTCCATTCGAGTAATCGTAACAAATGTGTTTGCACCGATTTACGGTATTCAGGTAGCATGGATGGCAGTTCCGATGGGGTGGGCTGCTAACTATATCATTTCCTTTAGCTGGTATTTAACAGGTAAATGGAAACGTATCAAAGTCATTAAAAAGTAGGGGGAAACAAAATGGAACAGAAGATTTTAAATTATTACAAAGAGCATGAAGCTGAGATCTTTGAAGATTTAAAGAACTTCACATTGATGGAGGCCAGCACATCTGATCTGGATGAGCTTCTTGAGGTAAGAAAATTTTTAGAGAAACTGATCATCGACAGAACAGGTATCGAGCCGTTCGTATATGAGACAGAAGGCCGTCATGATGTTGTGAAATTCTCTTATGGTGAGGGTGAAGAAGTTGTAATCGTTGGTCATTACGATACGGTTCATCCGATCGGAGCACTTCCGTATGTGATCGATGGTAATAAATTAAAAGGACCGGGCGTTTATGATATGAAGAGCGGTCTCGTATCTGCGATTTGGGCGATCAAAGCTTACCAGGAGCTTGGCATCGATCCGGGCAATAAGATCGTTTGTGTATTCAATGGCGATGAAGAGACAGGTTCTAAAGATTCCACAGAGATCATCAAAGAGAATGTAAAGAATGCAAAAGCGGCTCTGGTTCCAGAACCGTGTACAGCTGCAGGTGATCTGAAGACAGGACGTAAAGGCAACATGAAGTTTGCAGTAACTATCCATGGTAAAGCAGCTCATGCAGGAAACGCTCATAAAGACGGTATTAACGCTCTTGAGGAAATGGCTCATGAGATCCTGTTTGTACAGAGTCTGACAGACTACGAGGCAGGTACAACTGTAAACGTTGGTGTTGCAAAGGGCGGTACAAAAGTAAACGTGGTTCCGGATACAGCGACATTTAACGTAGACTGTCGTTTCAAATCCATGGTGGAGCGTCAGCGTGTGATCGATGCGATCTGCGGTATCCAGACAACTGTTCCGGGTGCAACGGTTGAAGTTGAGTTTATCGATGGTAAGCTCCCGATGGAAGAGACAGAGGGAAATATGGCATTGTTCGCGATTGCAAAAGAGTGTGGCGATAAACTTGGCCTTTCCTTCACAAGCAAGTTCGTTGGCGGCGGCAGCGATGGTAACACAATTTCTGCAATGGGTATTCCGACACTGGATGGTCTTGGTGCAGATGGCGACCACGCACATTCCCCGGAGGAATTCCTTTATATTGATCAGTTACTTCCGAGAATGGCACTGCTTGCGACAATGATTCCGAAGATCTAGTAAATAAAAAAGTTGGTTCAATTAAGAACCAACTTTTTTTATGTCATTTTACTTCCAATACTCTTTTAACAGACTGATCGCAATCTTCATACCAGTCTCCTGGAAGGAGAAGTCGATCCATTCATCATATGTATGAGCGCCGCCGCCACGGATGGTTCCAATCACGTTGGACGGAATACCAAGGGAAAGCGGAATATTTGCATCTGTGGAGTATGCATTGAAATCGAGTGGGCCTTCCCAGAACTGAGAAATGATCGCTGCATTTGTTGCAGTCATTTCTTCAATACCTGTTGGCGGAACTGCACGGTTACCCGGACGAATTCCCAGCGTTTCAATCTCGATATCCATACCGCCGGCTTTGAATTCAGCAATGATGGATTCAATCTGGTTTGCCATAAACATCAGGTTGTCCTGACTTTCAGAACGGAACTCGTAAAGGATCACACATTTTTCCGGAATGGTGTTAACCGTTGTTCCGCCCTGGATCGTTCCTACGTTAAATGTTGTTTTGTCTCCACCCGGCATTTCCTGTGCGTAAAGGCGCTGGATCACGTCTGCAGCAAATTTGATCGCACTTGTGTTGCCGAAGTTTGCGTAGGAGTGACCGCCCTGTGCACGGATCGTGATCTCATAGCGATGAGAACCAACGGCGCGGGAACAGCACTGTGGGCAGTAACCATCGAAGGAGATAAATGCTTTCATACGGTCTCCGTATGTTTTTACAAGCTCTCTTGTACCGTCCAAGTTTCCAAGTCCTTCTTCACAGGAGTTTGCAACGATCACAAGTCCATACGGGCAAGAACCCGGAGTTTCCAGAACATACTTTAATCCCATCATCAGGTTTGCAAGGTTTCCTGTATCGTCACCAATACCAGGTGCCGCGATACGGTCTCCGTCGATTTTCAGCGGAAGCTCTTCGAGATCCGGGAAAACGATATCTGTGTGTGCTGCGAAGATCACAACCTGATCTTTTCCTTCACAATCAATTTCACAAACCACGTTCTTTGCTGCATCGATACGAACATTTGTCGCACCGAGAGATTCCATGTACGCCTTACAGAATTCTGCACGTTTGTCCTCCTGATGAG